>CAYGST010000041.1:0-16939 GCA_964352415.1 uncultured Planctomycetaceae bacterium
GGCGTCGACGTCGTCACCGACGGCGAGCAGCGCCGCGACAACTACGCGAGCTTCGTCGGCGGCCTGCTCGACAACTGCCAGCTCATCCCGCTCACCGACCTTCTGCCCTACGTCGACGACCCCGAGGAGTTCGAGCGCGAGATGGACTCGCTCGACGTCCCCGCGGGCGAGGTGCGCCATCCCGCCGTCTTCGGCCCGCTGGGACGCAGCCGGCCGCTCGCCTGCCACGAGGCCGCGTTCGTGCAGCGCATCAGCGACCGACCGATCAAGGTCGCCCTCCCCGGCCCCTATCTGCTCACGCGGACGATGTGGATGGAGTGCATCTCCGACCGCGCCTACGACACGCGCGAGGAGCTCGCCGTGGACGTCGTGCGGGTCCTGCGCGAGGAGCTGCACCATCTTCTGGCCCAGGGCGTCGCCATGGTCCAGTTCGACGAGCCGGTCCTGACCGAGGTCGCCTACGGCGCCGAGGTCGCAGGCCGCAGCTTCATGTGCGGCGCGCTGGGCGAGCGCGGCGAGACGGGCGAGGAGCTCGCCTTCGCCCGCGGGCTGCTACAGGACACCCTCGCCGGTCTCCCGAGCGAGCGCCTCGCCCTGCACGTCTGCCGCGGCAACTGGACGCGCGACGAGTCCGTGGCGCTCTCGGGTGACTACGCGCCGCTATTGCCGCTGCTCTCCAGCGTCCCCGTCGGAACGGTGACCCTCGAGCTCTGCACGCCGCGCGCCGGGGACGTCGACGTGCTGGCCAAGCTCCCCGAGCACCTGCGCATCGGCGTTGGCGCCGTGAACCAGAAGCACGCGCGCGTCGAGACCGCGGACGAGATCGTCGCGAAGGTCCAGCGCGCCGTGGACCTGTTCGGCGCCGAGCGCCTGCTCCTCAACCCCGACTGCGGCTTCGCCACCTTCGCCGACAACCCGATCACCGACGCGGAGGTCGCCGAGGCCAAGCTCGCGAGCCTGGTCGAAGCCAGCCGCCGGCTGCGGGGCGGATGAGCGCGGCGCTGCGGCTCAGAGCAGGAGCCGCAGACGCAGGCCGATCACCGTCCGCACGTCCACGTCCGGAGCCAGCGCCGGGTCGAAGATCCACTGCACGTTCGGGGTCAGCTCGGAGCGCGGGCTCAGCTGCAGCCGGAAGAAGCTCTCGAAGCCATGCTCGCGCCGCAGAGCGGCGTCGCTGGGGTCCCCCGTCCAGTACGCGAAGCCGAGGCGGTCGTCGGGGTGCTCGAACGGGCTCTTGATCTGGATCCCGAGCGCGAGCCGCGACTCGAAGGCCCGCAGCGGCGTGTCCGCCCAGGCGTAGCGCAGGAGCGCGCCGACGGACTCGCCCAGGTCCTGATCGGCGCTGAGCGAAAGCGTCCAGCTCGAGGGCTGGTAGCTCGTGCCGCCGCCGACCGGGTCGGTGTAGCTCCCCGTCAATCGATAGGTCCCGGCACCCGCTCCCTCGATCTCCGGCGTTAGCGCGAACTCCGCCAAGGACTCCCAGTTGCCAGAGCCCAGTGAGTCGAAGTCGAGCCCCAGGCTCGACGCGTCCGCGTCGCGCACCATCACCGACGCGTACCAGTCCTCCTCCTTGCGCTGCGCAAAGGCGCCGATACCGCCGCGCGCCGTGTAGGACACGACCGGGTTGTTCACGAGCATCGGCGAGAAGAAGTCCTCCCGATCGCTGACCGCGTAGCGGTTCATGTTGAAGGTCACGCGCGAAGTGATCTTGCCCGCCATGAAGCGCCAGCGGCCGCCGCCTGCGGACTGTTCCCACGCCATGTGCTGGAGCACGTCGCTGCTCGAGACCGGCGTGCCGCCGTTGACCGGTGAGAGCGCGCCGAGCTCCTCGGCGAATTCGGCGGAGGTCTTCCCGCCGAGCGTCACGCCGTTCTGGTACCAGCCCAGGAGCCCCCCCGAATCGCCCGAGCTCGTCTCGAAAGCCGTCCACTGCCCGATGACGTTCAGCTCGTGCTCGAAGTGCCACGCGCCGGCGCCCCACTGGGAGATCGGCGCATACTCGACCGTGTACGTGAAGCCTGTGCGTTCGCGCAGGTCGTCCTTGAACCGCTGGTAGCGGTCTGCGCCGGGCAGCTCGCCGACGAGCGCTGGCCTGTCCGGATTCTCCGCGTAGTCGAGCGTCGTGTTGAGCTCGCCGAGGTCGAAGCGATCGAGGCCGGGCCGCTCATCGCCGTCGTCCCTCGGCTTCACCGCGCTTGGCTGACCCGACTGTGGGCACTCCGCCGACTGTCCCCAAGCAGCGCTCGCCAGCAGCGCCCCGGCGACCAGCGCGCGCCACATCAGAGCACTCCAGCGATCAGAGCCGCGCGCTCCACGGTCCAGAACAGCGCGACCAGGCCGAGCCCGTAAGCGACCGCCGGCCGTGTGCGGAGGACGTACGGCGCGACACGCGCGAGCCCGGCTCCCAGTGCGACCACGAAGCCGACGAACAGGAGCTGCCCCGCCTCCACGCCTAGGTTGAAGGCGAGCAGGCCCGGCAGCACTTCCGCCGCGCCGATGCCGCTCTCACCGAGCGCACTCGCGAAGCCGAGGCCGTGCAGCAGCCCGAAGGCCGCGACCAGCCAACCACCGTGGGTCGACTCGCGGCCGTGCACGAGGGCCTCCCGCGCAACGAACGCGATCGAGAGCGCGATGCACGCCTCCACGGGCGCAATCGGGACGCGCGCGACGTCGAGGACCGCGGCGGCCAGTGTGAGCGAGTGCCCGAGCGTGAACGCGCTGACCAGCCGCACGAGCCGCCACCCGCGAGCGATGAGGCACAGACAGAGCACGAAGGCCAGGTGGTCCCAGCCGAACAGGATGTGCTCGACGCCGAGCACCGCGTAGTGTTCGACGACCTCCAGCAGCGGTCGCTCCGAGGCCAGCAGCGTGCCCAGATCGACCGGGATCCCATCGTCGGAGGACTGGAAGTAGCGCCCCGTGTCGCTGCCGTCGAGCGTGCGGATGCGGACGAACGCGCCCTCGCGCTCCCACGGCAAGTTCAGAGCGTCGCCGGAGCCGAGCGGCGCGCCGGCGGTCGTGAAGCGGAAGCCGTGCAGCCACGAGCGCCCCTCGGCGCGCAGAGTTGGCGCTCCGTCGAGCTCGAAGCGCGCGGGGAACGCGGGGGCGCCGAGCTCGATCTTCGCGGGCCCGCGAACCTCGACGCGATACGCGCCGGGCGTCGCCTGCTCGATGCGCACGCGAGCGACGCCGAGGTCGTGCGCGCCCGCGAGCCCCGACAGCCACACGAGGGCGATCAGCCAGCCGAGGAGACGACTCATCGCGCTGCGCTCGCAACGGGCACCGAGAGCTCGTAGTCGACGCGGTAGACGGGCCGCAGCTCGTCGATGCGGGCGGCGAGGCGTCCCTCGGACCAGTCGCCGCGCCACTGCTCGCGCACTTGGACCTCGACGGACTCGAACGGAAGCAAGCGCTGGGGGTGGCGCTCGACGACGCGCACGAAGTGACGACCGCGGGCCGAGCGCACCGGTCCGACCCAGACCCCAGCCTCGAGCCCATCGACGGAGCGCGCGAAGTCCGCGCCGAGCACGGCTGCGAGCTCAGGCGCCGTGACGTAGCCGATGCGCGCGCCGAGGTAGAACGGGTCTCCGAGGCTCTCCGGCGCGGCGCCGGACTCCAGCTGGTGCAGGACAGCCTCGCCCTCGAGGGGGCCGGTGCCCTCGAAGAACGCGTGCTCGAGCGTCAGGGACGGGCTCAGGCTGTAGCGCTCGGGGTGGTCGCGGTACTGCTGGGCCAGCTCTTCGGCGGTCGGCTCGGGCGCGTCCTCCTCGAGCAGGAAGCGCATCTTGTTGACCAGGTGCTCGCGCAGTTTGCCATCGCGGCGATCGAGGCCGCGCAGGCGCGCCTCGTTCAGGAGGATCTCCTCGGTGACGAACTGCTCCACGAGCGCGTCGCGCTCGACCTCGTCGAGCGGGCGGCCGAGGACGGTTTCGCGCTCGCCCTCGAGCGCAGCCACGGCCGCTGGTGTGACCCGAATGCTAGGACCCTCCGCGCGCGTCGTTGAGGCGTCGAGCAGGAACAGAAGGGCTGCGGGAACCGCGAACTGCACGAGAGGCTCGCGCAGCGCGCGCTTCCAGAGGGGAAGCGAAGTCTGCATCGGACTACTCCCCCGCCTTCACGCCGTCGTCGACGAGCCTCGGGTCGAGGTAGCCGGGCTGCGTCAGTCCTTTCTTTCGCATCGCCAGGCCGTTCAGGCACTGGCGCAGGACGGCTTTGGCGTTGAGCATCGTCGTGTAGCCGGGGTCCGAGTCGGGACGCAGCTCGACGATCTCGATGCCGACCACGTTCGCCTCGGCGCACAGGCGCCGCATCATCGGGAGCACTTCGCGCATGTAGAGCCCGCCCGGCTCCGGCGTGGACGTCCCGGGGATGAACGCCGGATCGACGACGTCGACGTCGAACGAGATGAAGAGGTACTCGCAGTCCTCCTTGGCCTCGCGGATGGCGTCCTCCATCACGGGCTTCCAGCCGCGCTCCTCGATCTCGGCCATCATGTGGTAGCGCAGTCCGTTGGCGCGGTTCCACTCGACGCCGTTCATGTCGGTCGAATTCGGTCCGCGCAGGCCGACCTGGATGATGTTCTTGCCGTTCACGAGGCCGGCGTCGACCAGCTGGCGGACGGGGTTGCCGTGCGTGATGAGGTGGCCGAAGCCGACCGGCGCCTGGTCGGCGTGCGCATCGAAGTGGATGACGCCGACCTTGCCCTTGCCGTAGACGTCCACGATGCCAGCGACATCCGGGTACATCAGCGCATGCCCGCCGCCGATGATGATCGGGATCGTGCGGGCGCCGTTCTTCAGCTTCACGCTCGCGATCTGACGGACCATCTTGCGCACCTCCGGGATCGTGCGCTCGATGCTCATGGGCTCGATCGGGGCGTCGCCGTAGTCGACGACGACGAGCTCCTGGAGCGCCGTTACCCCCGAGTCGAGCTCGGGCATGCTGAAGGATCCCCAGTTGTGATAGACCTCCGAGCGGTGCGGGTTCCGCATCTCCATCGGGCCCCAGCTGCGTGCCCGCATGTCGCCGATCAGCTCGGCGCCCATGATCGCGATCTCGACCTCGCCAGCTTTCAGGTCCTCCGGCGTCAACGCGACCGGGAGGTGAAAGAAGGTCGGGATCCCGACCCACGGCACGTGGCCCTCGAAGCGCTGAACGTTGATCGGCCCCGGCTCGCGGCGGTCCTTGCTGAAGTCCCGGAGCTGCTTCCAGACGTTGTAGGTCGGGTCCTTCGGGTTCAGCCGGATGACGGGCTCCTCACCCTCCTCGATGGGCTCGGCCTCCTGCGGCGTGTCGGCGTCGCCGAGGACCTGGGCCGTGGCGGAGCCGGCCAGGGCGAGGGCAGAGAGGGACAGGGTCAGAACGCGAGTGGAGGTGCGCATGGGCAGCGGTGCGAGCGGGGTGGCGTGGGAACGGACGCGGGTCCGGTGAACGGGGCTGGGCCGGCGAGGCTCGACGGGCGATCCTGGTCGGGGCGTCGCGCCGCAGAGCAAGCCGCGTGCCCGCTCGGCCCGCTCCGGGAGAATCCCTAAGTGGCTTATTTGCAGGCACCTGGAAACACGCTCCCCGGCGACTCGCTCGCCGCCGCTCGCCCCATTCGGCGACTCGTCAAATACGACGAGCGCGCCCCGGGCGCCTCAGCCGGGGCTGGCGGCTCCCTTGCGAGCCAGACCCAACTTGCGCATGCGCCCACGCAGCGTGCTCGGGTTCAGGCCGAGCAGCTCGGCCGCGCCCTTCGGACCGCTGATGCGCCCCTCCGTGGCCTCGAGGATGGCCTCGATGTGCTGGCGCACGACGTCGTCCAGGCGCGGTCCGCCTGTGCGCTCGCCGGAACGCTGGGCCAGCTGGCCCGGGTCCGGGCTCAATCGATCGGCCAGACGCAGCGAGCCGCCGCGACTCACGACCAGCGCCCGCTCGAGCACGTTGATCAGCTCGCGCACGTTTCCCGGCCAGCCGTGCCCGCGGAGCTCGGTCAGGAGCGGCGCCGGCACTTCGGGGACCTCGACGCCCAGGCGCCCACAGAGGCGGGGCAGCAGCCGCTCGACGAGCAGCGGGATGTCCTCGCTCCGCTCCCGGAGGGCCGGGACCTCGATCAGGAAGACGCTCAGGCGATAGAACAGGTCCGCCCGGAAGCGCCCACAGCGGACCTCTTCCTGGAGGTCCCGGTTGGTCGCCGCGACCAGCCGCACGTCGCTCTGCCGGACGGTCGACTCGCCTACCCGGCTGTACTCGCCGCACTGCAGCGCCCGCAGCAGCTTCGGCTGGATCTCCGGCGGCAGCTCGCCGACCTCGTCCAGGAGCAGCGTGCCCCCGTTCGCCCGCTCGAACAGACCGACGTGATCCGTCCGCGCGTCGGTGAAGGCACCCGCGCGGTGACCGAACAGCTCGCTCTCCGCAAGCGCCTGGGGGATCGCTCCGCAGTTCACGCGCACGAGGGGCCCGCGCGTGCGCCCGCTCTGCTCGTGGATCGCTTCCGCCACGAGCTCCTTTCCCACTCCCGTCTCGCCTTGGACGAGCACGGTGATGTCCGTCCGCGCCACGCGGGCGGCGCGCGTCCGCAGCTCGCGCACGACCAAGGAATCTCCGACGATCGCCGACGCCCCCGCTTCATCGCCGAGCTCCGGGCTCGACGCGTACACCTCTCGGTCGAGCCGCTCGCGGAGCGCCTCGACCTCCGCCCGGGCTGCGTCGCAGGCGAGCTCCGCTTCCCTCTGAACCGTCACGTCGTACCCGACGAGCAGCCGACCCGTTGGCGCGCCGGCGGGATCGCGCAGCCCGATGCTGGACCACTGGATGCAGCGGGCGCCCTCCTCTCCGAGAAGGCCGCCGCGCCGCGAAACCGCACCGCCGGTCGTCGACCGGTCGAAGAGCAGAGCGCCGTGCGCCGTTCGCTCCGCCGGGGGGATCAGGTCCAGAAGCGGTCGGCCCACCAGCTCCGCACTCGCAACGCCGGTCGCCCGGCAGAACGCCGGGTTCACGTGCACCAGCCGCCCTTCGCTATCGGTCAGCCCGACCAGGACCTCGATGTCGCGCAGAAGCGTCCGCCCCCAGCGCTCTCGCTGAAGAACCTCGTGCGCGAGCCGCCGGGAGGCCACCAAGCTGCGAGCGAGATCGAGGGTGAAGAGCCCGATGAAGCCGAACACGACTGGCGTGACCAGATAGGGCAGGTCGACGGCACCGAGGTCGACGAGCCAGGCGTGCCCCATCCCCAGCACCACGATCAGGAAGCTGCCAATGGAGAGCAGCAGCGCGTCGCGGCGCGGGCAGACGCGGAAGGCGCGCACGCAGCTCACGATGCAGAACGAAGCGAACACGACGCCGACGAGGTCGAGCATCCAGCGCAAGGAGGAGAGCTCCCCGCCGCCGATGCTGATGGTCTCGCCCCAGGGCAGGACGCCCTCCCGCAGCGAGTCGACACGTGAAAACACAAGCCCGTGCGGCAGAGCGAGGTTGACCACCAGCGCGCCGAGGGCCACGACCCAGACGCTGCGCAGCGAACGTTGAAAGCGTCCGACGACCGCGTGCACGAAGGAGGCGAGGGCGCAGACCCATAGCAGCGACACGGCCAGCTGCGCCTTCATCACGACCCCGTAGCCCTCGGGTGTTGTCGACTCGTAGAGACCCGCCTCGAGCAACGCCTTGCCGCTCGTCAGCAGGCCGAGCACGCCCAGCCAGAGCGTGAGCCCGCGCTTGGGGACGCTCTGCGCTGCGAACAGGTGCACCGCGCCGAGCACGAGGCACGCCCCTCCGCCGAACACCAAGAACTCGCTCCAGGGCCCCCATTGCATGGGCGCGAGTATAGTCCCGCATCCCGTGGAGCGGTCTCGTCCAGCGGTCGACCCGGGCAGCGTGGCCTACCGGGCCGGTCAGTGCCTGCGCTTGCGCCCCGCCTTGCGGTGGCGCTGCGGGCCGCTGGTCAGCTCGAGGTCGGTGATCAGCGGGAGGTGGTCCGAGGCGCGCTTGGCCAGCGCGAGGCGTGAGGCGAAGACGCTCTCGAACTCGAGGTCGCCCCGGACGTAGAGCGAGTCCAGAGCGCGCAGCGGCGCGAAGGCCGGGAAGGTCTTCACCGGGCGCTCGACGCCGCGGAAGCCCGCCGGGGTCAGCTGCTTGCCCAGGCTGCCGAGGACGTCGTTGAAGTCGCCGCCGATCAGGACCGGCGTGCGCGCGTCGAGGCCCGCGAAGGGGTGGCTCTCGAGGAAGGTACGCAGCTGCGTGCGCCGCTCGCGCTCGCCGAGGCCGAGGTGCATGTTGAAGACGTGCAGCGTGCGCGAACGACCGCGCGGCAGGCGGAGGCGGAACTTCCCGTGCAGCACGCTGCGCGCGATCTTCTTGCCGACCGTGATGTCGATGTTGACGGCGTCCATCAGCGGGAAGCGGCTCAGGATCGCGTTGCCGTACTCCCCACGAACCGGCCGGCGCACGTTGACGAAGTAGGTGCGGTGCCGCAGGCCGAGGAGCTCGCCCAGGCGCTCGATCTGCACCTCACCCGCGAAGTGCTTGCCGTGCTGCGCGACCTCCTGCAGCAGCACGAGGTCCGGCTCGTAGTGCGCAATCGTCTCGTAGATCCGCACCGGATCCTTGCGCCGGTCGAGGGGACCGACGCACTTGTGGATGTTGTAGGTGAGGGCCCGGATCCGCATGGCTCGCGCGCGAAGCGTGGCCGCTAGCAAACGGGCCGGGCGGCTCCGGTGCAAGTCCGCGCGCGCGGAGTCGGGCGAGAACGCTCCACCCCCCGGGACACGCAGCCGTGGAACCGGCGACGTGCCCGCGGAGGGCGGAGCCTCATCACTTGCTCGTCGGACCCGGCGGGACGTAGGCCGCGCCCTGCTCCTCGCCCACGACCATGTCCAGGGTCAACGACTGCAGCACCTCGGCGCTGCGCCGCTGGAAGCGGACCTCGATCGGGCCCGGCGGCACCGGCACCACCCGCGACCCGAGCAGCGAGATTCGCTCGTAGGAGTAGAGGCTCCCGTCGCCCAGGAGGATGCAGGCGCGCACGTCCGCGCCATTCTTCGGGGCTTCGAGGCGCAGCTGGGCGGCCGGCTCGATCTCCACGAACAGGGCCGAGAGTTCGTGGCCGCCGGAGACCAGCACGTCGCCCGTGAAGCCGTACCAGCGATTGTCCTTCGAGCCGTACTGCAGGCTGTAGGTGCTCGGCTCGATCGAGTTCCAGCTGAACGCACCGTCGCCGCCGTCCGAGATCCCGAGTGAGACGCCCGCCCCCGGTTGCGTGCTGTGCTCGTCGTGCCGGAACGTCAGCCAACCGCCGTAGGTCTCCCCGGTCGCCGAGTCGCGCACCGAACCCGAGACCAGGCCGGCCGGCTCCATGACGAGCTCGACTCCGGTCGTTCCGGCCTCGAGGTTCGGGCGGCTGTACATCCCCCAACCGTCCGGCCCCTTGTTGTCGAACACGCTGTACGTGCCGGGAGCCATCGCACCGAAGTCGAACTGGCCTTCTGCGTTGGAGTCCGCGCGGTAGGAGCCACCGACGCCCCGCGAGGTCGCGAGGAGCAGCACGTCCGGCGCCGGATCCCCGTTCGGGAAGCGGATCGTCCCGGCGATCGTGAGCCCGCGCCACACACGCACGGTCGTCTCGACTCGCTGGACGTGCGGCTCGAGCACGACGAGCTCGAAGTGGGGCGCGGCGGGCCGCGAAACCAACTCCAGCGACAGCGTCCCGTCCGCCTCCGTGCGCTCTCGATACGACTCCCCCGACGGCCCCACGAGGTAGCGTCCCGCCGGGACCCCGCCGAACGCGAACCGGCCATCGGGCCCGGTCGTGCAAACCGCGGCGATATGCTCCCGACGCAACTGGGTGCCCACCATGCGATCGTAGAAGCGGTGCTTCACGAGCCGCAGCTCCTCACCGGCGACGGGGCGCTGCTCACCGTCGAGCGCGATGCCGGCCACCACGCCGGTCAGCGGCACCGTCCAGACGAGTTCGGTCGTCTCCCCCGGCGCGAGCTGCAGCGCGGACTCGACGCTCCAGACCTGTTCGCCGCGCCGCAGCGAGACGTCGATGCCACCCCTCGCCGCCAGGCCCTCGAGCCGCGCACGCCCTTCCTCGTCGAGCGGCACGACGCCGAGCGTCACACCCGCGCGGAGGACGTGCACCTCGAAGGCCATCTCGGCGAGCGTCGGTGCTGGCGTATCGACGAGCCGCGGACCGTCGCGTCTCTCCGCGATGATCCCGAAGTCCGAGGGCACCGCGAGCGGGGCCTCGACCTTCGCCAGCGATACGTCGTTCTGCGCGACCTGCACCGTCACGGCGAGCGCTGCGTCGGCCAGCGCGGCTGCGGCCGGTACGCGCTCCTCACGCCGCGACGACGCGCTGGGCTCCGCGTCCGCGAGCGGCGCCGGCGGCACCTCGGACGGCTCCGTGAGCTCGACCTCCGGAGCCGTCGCGATGGACGGGAGCGCCGGCTCCTCGCCGCCCGAGCCGAGCGCGAAGCGAAGGACGAGGGCGAGCGTGGCGAGCACCAAAGCGGAGGCGAGCACTTTCAGCATGGCAGCGGAGGCAAGGGCCGCGGACGCGCCGAAGCGCGCGTCCGGCAGGAAGGGAACCAGCGCGCCGACCCAGCCGGCCTCGCCACCATCGCGCTCGAGTCGCGCGCGCAGCGCCGCGTGGGCGCGACCGAGCCGCCTCTGGACCGTGTCGACTCGCGCGCCTTCTCGGCGCGCGATCTCGGCGACCTCGAGGCCCTCGAAGTAGCGCTCGAGCAGCACCGAACGATGCGGCTCCGCGAGCGCGAGCACGTGCGTCACGAGATTGCGATGGGCCTCGGCCTGGTCGAGCAGCTCGGCGCGCGCGCCCTCCGCCTCGGGGCGGGAGGCGGCGGCCTCGCGTGCTCGACGGCGCACCGCGGCCCGTTGCTCCTGGCGCACCTTGTTCCGCACGACCCCGCCAACGAAGCCGCGTGACACCTGTCGTCCGAACCACCCGCTGCGCACGGCGTCGAGCAGGGTCTCCTGCGCGGCGTCCTCGGCGAGGCCGGCATCCGTGGCGAGGCGCCGCGCGAGTCGTACGATCCACTCCCGCTGGGCCAGGAGGTCCAGGTCGTCGGGCAGTGAGGAGAGGGAGCGGTTGCCGTTCACGTCGGGGGAGTTGCCGCCGGGCTCGAACTCCGGACCGGGATTCTCGCCGAACTCGCGTGAAGAGAGTGCCCCGCAGCGCAAACTGCGGCGACCCGCCCGCCGCGGCCCGTGAACGCCATGAACGCGACGCCCTACCACCACACCCAGGTCGGCCGGATCCACTGGCTGGTCGGCGCCATCGGCGCCGGCGAGGTCGCGATCGGCCTGCTCGCCGAGACGCCGAGCTACGTCGCCATGCTGCTGCTCGTGATCGGAACGAGCTTCCTCGTGCTCGCCGTCAGCTTCCGTCAGCTCACGGTGCGCGACGCGGGCGATCGGCTCGAGCTGCGCTTCGGTCCGTTCCCGCTCTTCCGAAGGTCCGTCGCCTATGCGGCTATCGAGTCGTTCGAGATCGCGCGCTCGAGCTGGATCGACGGCCTCGGCGTGCACTGGATCCCCGGCCGCGGCTGGACCTGGAACCTGTGGGGCTTCGACTGCGTCCAGCTCCGCACCACGAGCGGCCCGCTGCGCATCGGCACCGACGATCCGCAGGGGCTCGCGGCGCTGCTGGCCGAGCGCACGGCGCCGCCGCCGGTCGCCGAGACGGACTGAGCCGCCGCCGCGCCCGCGCGTCAGCGGTCCAGCCGCCCCCGGGTCGCGAAGAAATCCGGCAAGCTGGTCACGGCTCCCCGTCGGCGTCATCCACGGGGAGCAACCCGCCATGACTCCGCCTCCGACCCGCGCCGAACTGCAGCAGCTCCTCGCCCAGCGCGAGTGGCTCGAGCGTCTGTCGCGCAGCCTGCTCGGCAACGGGCCGGATGCGGACGACCTCGCGCAGGAGACGCTGGCGCGCGCGCTCGCCACCGACGGACCGCGGCGCGTCAGCCGCGGCTGGCTCGCGACGATCGCGCACAACCTCTCGAGCGAGTTCCGGCGCGGCGACGCCCGCCGGCGCGCTCGCGAGGAGCTCGCGGCGCGCCCCGAGATCGAGCCGCGCTCCGAGCCGCCGGAGGAGGCGCTCGAGCGCGCCGAGCTGCAGCGCTCGCTGCTCGACGAAGTGCTGCGCCTCGGCGAGCCCGCGAAGAGCGCCGTCGTCCTGCGCTTCCTCGAGGGCCTCTCCTACGCCGAGGTCGCGACGCGCCAGGGCGTCAGCGAGGTCGCCGTGCGCAAGCGCGTGTCGCGCGCCCTCGACGAGCTGCGCCGGCGGCTCGACGAGCGGCCGGGCGGCCGTGCGCACTGGGCCGGGTTGCTCCTGCCGTTCGCCGGAACCGAGCTGGCGCCGCCGCCGCTCGCGACCGCCGGGCTCACCACGAAGACCCTGCTGACCGGAGCCCTGACCATGAGTTCGAAGCTGAAGTTGACCGTGATCGCCGCGGCCGTGCTGTTGCTGTTCGTCGCCGTGACCCAGCTCGACCTGACGGCGCCGGAGGTGGAGACGATCGCGCCCGTGGCCGAGGCGGAGCTCGCAGACGCGCCCGAGGTCCTGCCCACCGCGCTTCGCGTCGAGACCGAGCGCGAAGCGGTGACGACGGAGCCAGCCCCCGCCGAGCCCGCGGCCGAGGAGCTGACCTACGCCTTCCCGCCGCGCCCCGCGTCCGAGGTCGCGACCCTCGAGCTGCGCGTCTTGTGGTCCGACGGCAAGCCGGCCGCGGGCGTGAACGCGCGACTGATGCCCTGGGGCTCGAACGACGCCTTCCTGCACGAGCGCACGGCCGTCACGGACGAGAAGGGTGTTGCCGTCGTCGGGCAGCTCGCGCCGGGCCTGCTCGGCGTCTACCTCGACCGCTGCGGCGGGGGACAGGTGCAGCTCACCGCCGGCGCCGTCACGGTGCACGAGGTTCGCGTTCCGGAGGGCGTCACGATTCGCGGCAGCGTGCTCGATCCGAGTGAGCAGCCCGTTCCGTTCGCGGCGATCTGCCTGTCCGCGCACGGCAACGACGGCGAGGGGTTCCCGGTCGCCCGGGCGGACGCGGCAGGGCGCTACCTCTTGCGCGACGTCAGCGATCAGCGCCACGTTTCGGCGCGCGCTCCCAGCTTCGCGCCCTCCGACCAGCTCTACGCCAAGGGCGCCGAGGGCGGCGAGGCCGAGCTCGACCTGCACCTGCGCGGCACAGGCGGGAGCCTTCGAGGCCGCGTACTCGCCCCGGATGGCGCACCGCTGGTCGGCGCGCGGATCGTGCTGATCTGTCACGAGCCGGAGGACTGGCAGCCCCGGGACGACGGACGCCAGCGCTCGGACCGCCCGCTGCCCTTCGCGCTGCGAACGGACGCCGACGGCAACTTCGCGTGCGCGGAGGTCGGAGCGGGCGCGGTCGACATCGCCGTGCGCGCCGAGCTCTGGCAGCCGGCCAGCCGATCGGTCCAGGTCACCGCAGGGACGGTCGAAGAGGTCGAGATTCGCCTCGAGGAGGGCGCGACGCTCGAGGGCATCGTGTTGCACGCGGATGGGACCCCGGCGGGCGGGGCGGTGGTCTCGACCGGCAGCTACGGAGCGTTCCAGTCGTTCCGTGGGCGTTGTCGCGACGACGGGAGCTACGTCATTCACGGACTCCCGACCGGACCGCAGGACTTCCGGGCCGTCGAGCACGAGCGGGGTGAGGAGAGTGCCCGGCTGGTGCTGGACTCGGGCGCGCCGACGCGCTGGGACGTCAGCCTCGTCGAAGGCCTCTCCGCAGCGGGAGTGGTCGTCGACGAGCGCGGCAAACCGCTCGTCAACTGGCTGGTCGGCGTCTCCGACGGCAACGGCCTGTGGACGTCGAGCACGCGCACGAACGGCAAGGGCGAGTTTCGGCTGGCCGACCTCGCGAGCGACGCGAACACCCTGTCGGTCGGGCCCCGCAACGCGTTCTCCGCCGGCGCCTGCCTCATGCTCGCCGGAGTGCTGCCAGCCACCGAGCCGCTGCACATCGTCGTCCCCGACGACCGCCAGCCGAGCGCCAGCTTCGAGGTGCGTGTCCGACTCGACGGCGAGCCGGCCCCCACGGATACGACCCTCACGCTCCGCTCGAAGAGTCACTGGGTCTACGTCGAGGAGAACCCGGACGCGCGGGGCTACATCAGCGCGACCGCACTGATCCCGGGCGATTACGAGATGAGGCTCCAGCTCGCGGACCACGCGCCGCAGTACCGCAGCTTCACGCTCGCTCCCGACGAGGAGCTCGACCTCGGCGACGTCCACCTGGTGCTCGGCGGGCGCGTCGAGCTCTTCGTGACGGGCGGTGACCCCGAGTCGTACCTGCAAGCCCTGACACTCTCCGACGCGGGTTCGGTGCGCCAGTACTTCAAGATCGAGGAGGGCCGCGGCCTCTCCCCCTTGCTCCCACCGGGGGAGGTCCGCCTGCGTGTCAGCGGCGGCGGCAGCGTCACGCAGTTCCTGACCGCGCAGGTCGTGAACGGCGAGACGACGGAGCTCCGCTGCGAGCTGCGCCCCGGCGCGACGCGCACGGCCCTGATCCGAACCGGCGACGGTTCCAAGCTCCCGCAGAACGTGCAGCTGTGGGCCTACGACGCGAACGGAGCCGTGGTCGAGCACTTCGAGCACCTCTCCCACTTCGGCAAGCTCGGCGAGCTGCGCCTGCCGCTCGCGGGCCTCGAGCTCGGAACCTACCGCGTCGTCGCCACCGTGCCCGGCCACGACGACGTCGAAGCGCAGCTCATCGTCACGACCCTCGCGGACCGGCCGGACGAGGTCCTGACGCTGACGCTAGACTAGGTCCTTCCCCGCGGACCGAGCTGGCGCCGCCGCTCGCGCCCGTCGGGCTCAGCGCGAAGTCTCTCTCGACCGGAGCCCCGATCATGAGTTCCAAGGTGAAGCTGGCCGCGATCGTCGTCGCTGCCCTGCTCGTCCTCGCCGCCGTGACCCAGCTCGACCTGGCTGGCTCGCAGGTGGAGACGCTCGAGCTCGAGGCCGGGGCGGCGAGCGTCGCGGCGCCCGAAGACCTGCCCCACGCGCCGCCGGTCGAGACCGAACGCGCAGAGGCGGCCATCGAGCCCCCCGCCGCGGAGCCTGCGGCGAAAGCCCTGACCTACGCCTTCCCGCCGCGCCCCGCGTCCGAGGTCGCCACGCTCGAACTGCGCATCCTGTGGTCCGACGGCAGGCCCGCCGCCGGCGTGACCGCGCGGCTGATGCCGTGGGGCTCGAACGACGCGTTCCTGCACGTGCGCACCGCCGTCACGGACGAGGATGGCGTCGCCGTCGTCGAGCAGCTGGCGCCGGGGAAGCTCGGCATCTACCTCGATCGCTGCAACGGCGAGCAGGTTGAGCTGACGGCGGGCGCCGTCACGGTGCACGAGCTCCGGATCCCGGAGGGCGTGACGATCCGCGGCAGAGTGCTCGATCCCGAAGGGGCTCCGGTCCCGTTCGCGACGATCTGCCTGTCGGCGCACGGCAATCGCAGCCAGGGCTACCCGATCGCTCGCGCGGACTCTGCGGGCCAGTACGCCCTGCGCGACCTGAGCGACCAGCGGTACGTCTCGGCCCGTGCGCCGGGCTTCGCGCCGTCCGACCAGCTCTACTCGAAGGGCGCGGCGGGCGGCGAGATCGAGCTCGACCTGCGGCTGCGAGGAGAAGCGGGCGGCGTTCGCGGTCTGGTCCTGGCGCCGAACGGCGAACCGGCCGTCGGCGCGCGCGTCCAGCTCGAAGGCAGCACGCCGGTGGACTGGAAGCCCGCCGAGGACGGACGGCGACGCGCGGAGAAACCCCTGCCCTTCCAGTTGCGAACGGACGAGGCGGGCCAGTTCTCCGTCGACGAGGTCGGTGCGGGGAATCTGAAGGTCCTGGTTCGGTCGGAGTCGTGCCAACCCGCGGCCCTTACGACCCACATCCTCCCGGGCACGGTGGCGGAGGTCGAGATCCAGCTCAGGGAGGGTGGGACGCTCGAGGGCGTCGTTCATCACGCGGACGGGACGCCGGCGGACGGCGTCACCATCGCAACGGGCGGGTACGGCAACATCGGCTCGGTTCGAGGGCGTAGCCGCCAGGACGGCAGCTATCGGGTCGAGGGGCTGCCCCTGGGAACGTTCGAGTTCTGGGCGAGCAAGTACGAGCGCGGCACGGCGAACGAGATGCTGGAGATCGTCGCCGGCACGCCGACTCGCTGGGACGTCACGCTGGTCGAGGGCTCCTACGCGGAGGGCGTCGTCGTGAGCGAGAGCGGCGAGCCCCTCACCAACTGGCTCGTCGGCGTATCGGACGGCAGCGGGTTGTGGTTTTCGGAGGCGCGAACCGAGGCGGACGGCACCTTCCGGCTCAACAACATCGCGGGGAACGCCAGGTCGCTCTCCGTGGGTCCGCCCTACGCTCACTACGCGGGCACGTCGCTGGTGCTCGAGAACGCCCTCCCCGCCACCGGGCCGATTCGCATCGTCGTCCCGGACGATCGCCTGCCGAGCGCGAGCGTCGAGCTCTCCGTTCGCGTCCATGGTGGCCCCGCCCCCTCCGAGACCCAGGTGGCCATCACGTCACCGGGCACCTCCGTCTCCTGGGAGTGCTTCCCGGACGAGCAGGGCCGGGTCGTGCGGACCGGCTTGATCCCCGGCGAGTACGAGGTGACGATCCGCCTCGCCGAACACGCCCCCTACGACGCGCGCTTCTCCGTCGCGCCCGAGGAGTCGGCCGATCTCGGCGTCGTCACTCTCGGCACCGGCGGTCGCGTCGAGCTGCTCGTGTCCGGCGGCGGCCCCGAATCGTTCGTCCAGGCGATCGTGCTCTCCGAGTCGGGTGTTGGTCGCGGGATCATCGACCTCGAGGACGGACGCGGCCTCTCCTCCCCCCTGCCTCCGGGCCCCGTGCGTCTGCGCGTGCAAGGATGGCCCATCGCCACCGAGATCATCAGCGCCGTCCCCTTCGTCAGCTCTCCTCCGACGA
>CAYGST010000042.1:0-16312 GCA_964352415.1 uncultured Planctomycetaceae bacterium
GTGCGCCGCGGCCTGACCGTCCAGCTGATGATCCGCGACCCGCGCACGGCCGGCGTTTTTCAATCAGGTTCCGACCGGGCGCGAGCTTCCACGCACCGCGCCGCGTCAGGCGACGGCGGCCGACGCCGTCGGCGCATCCGCGCCCTCGGCCGGCGCGAAGCACGCGAGCATCGTGCGCAGGCGTTGGGCGATCGTGTGGCGGTCGAGGACGGCCTGGCGGCCGCGCTCGGCGATCGCGCGGGCCTCGTCCGGGCGGGCGAGGTAGTACTCGACCTTGGTCTGGAGCTCGGTGAGGTCCTGGTAGCTCTCGACCTCGACGCCGAGGTGGAACAGCTCCTCCAGCGCCTCGGAGCGCTCGGCGATCACGAAGCCGCCGCAGGCGAGCACGTCGAAGACGCGCATCGTGACGATGTCCGGCTGGTAGAGGCGGCCGATGTCGAGGTGGATCGTCGCGGCGTTGTAGATCCGCGAGAGCTCCTCGCCGTGGCCCGCCGCGCCCTCGTAGCGGACGCCGTGGGACTCGAGCTGCAGGAAGCCCTCGTCGCCCCACACGGCGACGTCGTGCTCGCCGAGCTCGGCGAGCAGGTTCAGGCGCTTCTCCGCGGCGCAGACCTCGCCGAGCAGCATGGCCGGATCCTGCAGGCACGCGTTGCGGCAGTGGGCGCGGAAGCCCGGGACGCGCTCCTCGAGCAGCTCGGGGACGAGGAAGCGCGTGACGTCCTTGCGCTGGGCCGTCACGACCTCGCGGATCACGTCGCGGCCCATCGAGCGCGAGCCCGGCGTCCACGACTCGAGCTGCGTGAGGAACAGCTCCTGAAAGGCGGGGACGTTGCCGGTCAGGCTCGAACCGACGAAGGCGACCTCGGCGGAGTAGCGGTCGCGGTCGAGGGCGGAGAGCTCCTGCGGACTGCGGCGCGCGGGGTTTGCGGCGAGCGGCAGGTAGCGCACGTGCTCGTAGCCGGCGCTCTTGTACGCGGCGACGTTCGCCTCGCGGAAGGTGAAGACGTGCGCGCGCGGAGCGGGCGCGCCGAGCGCCGCGGGCGCGTCCGTCGCCGGGTCGACCTCCCAGCACAGGTGGTCGAGCTCGCGCGCCTGGCAGAAGTCCGCCAGGCCATGGATGGAGTTGATGCTCGCCACGAGTGACGGCTGGAAGGTCTCGAGCACGAGCTCGCTCTCCTCGGCGGAGATCTTCTCGACGTCGAACGAGAGCACGGCGTAGCCCTCGTCGCGCAGCGCCGACGCGAGCGCGTCGACGAACAGACCGCCGCAGCAGACGAGCGCGCGGCGCTCGCCGAGGCCCTCGGTGACGAGCCAGCGCTCGTTCGTGTAGGCGCGCGCGAGCAGCGGGTGCCAGACGACGGGCTCATCGACGCCGCCCTCGAGCAGGTCGACGAGGTCGGCGTTGAGCGCGAGGCGCAGGCGACCGCTCGCGATGTCCGCGGTCCAGTCGCGCACCGAGAGCGCCTGGCGCAGCACCCACGGGTCGCGCTCCCAGGCGATCACGTTCGCGCGCGGCGCGCGCTCGAGCGTGGCGGCCAGGGTCTCGCCGAGTCCGAGGCCGAACACGAGCTGGGTCTCGGTGACATCCGGCCCGAGCGCGCGCGGTAGCGCGTCGAGCGTCTCCTGCTCGGTCAGCGTGGCCACGTACTCGCTGCGGTGCAGGCGAAAGGTCCAGCGGCCGTCGCCGTCGTGCGCGAGCGCGTCGCCCTCGACGGGCCAGTGCAGGCGCTCCACCAGGGCGGGCTGACGCGCCTCGAGCGCGGCCAGGTTGGCGGTGAGCAGAGCGTCGTCGGGCAGCAGCGGGGTGTCGGGCATCGTCTCTGGGGTGAGGGTCTGCCCGTGGATCGACCCCGAACCGCCGCACGCCCAAGCCGACCGCAACGCTCCGTCCCGCAGACGGGTTCATACGACGGCGGGCGCCTCTCCAGGGCCGCTGAGACCGGGTCCCGTCTCAGCTAGCGCGTCGCGCGCCCTACTTCAGCTCCAGCCCAAGGATGAAGTCCTTCCAGAGCTCCTCCAGCTCCTGGACGTCCACGCCCTCGAACGCGAACGCCAGCGCGATCTTCGTCGCCTCCTGCTGCGCGCCCGCCACCTTCGCGCCGTTCTCGAGATCGCCCTTGGCCTCGAGCTCGGCGCGCTCGACGGCCCAGGCGCGCTTCAGCTCCTCGAAGTAGCGCGTCAGGATCTGCGACCAGACGTCGTGCCGCTGCACGTCGCGCGACTCGTTGAGGAAGTAGATCATCGACCAGCCCTGGGCGTAGTTCTGTCCGCCGCGGGCGTAGTACTGCGCCTTGGTGTACTCGAGGAAGTCCTTCCACGGCACGAACTCGTCGCGCTGGATCAGCCGCTGGATCGTGCCGAGGCGCCAGCGGTTCGGCTTGATCTTCTTGACCTTGCCGCCGGAGATCAGCGCGCCCGAGAAGTAGTCGCCGTAGCCCTCGTTGAACCACGTGTGCGGCGAGAACTGGCCCACCGAGTAGTGGATGAACTGGTGGAACGCCTCGTGGTAGAGAACGATGAAGGTGTCGAGCTTGTCGGTCTTCTTGCCCTTCTCGCGCTTCGTGCCGTCGTACAGCACGAGCTCCTCGGTGACGTAGTACCAGTAGCCCGCGGAGCCCGGCGGCCCGCCGTAGCTCATGTACTCGTCACGATCCGCGCAGATGCGCACCGTCGACACGGCGGAGATCGGTTCAGCCGGCGGGAACAGCTCCATGTACTGCTCGCGAATAGCCTCGAGATCGCTCAGGACGCTGCGCACGAGCGGCTGGTCGCTCGTGTTGAAGATGACGATGTAGTTCTCGGTGTCCTCGGCCTCCCAGTCGCCGCCGAGCGCCAGGCGCACGCGGATGCGGTACTCGGGATCCAGGTACTTCGATCGGCGCGCGTAGTAGCGCTCGAGCTTCTCGCGCTCGGGGTTCACGGCGGGCTCTTCGAAGCGCATGCGCTCGGCCGTCCGGCGCCAGTGATCCTGCTGCTCTTCGTAGTACGGCTCGGAGGTGAAGCCCAGTACGACGAAGGTGCGCACCTTCGGGTTCTCCCAGACGTAGGCCCAGCCACGCGTCCGGCCGTTCCCCTTCTTCACGCGCAGCTCGTACTCGGTCGGCGTGAAGCCGTCGCGCTCGTCGCCGTCCTGCACCTCGACCTTCGTCGCCTGCCAGTTCCCCAGCTGACGCTCGAGGTAGCGCTCCCAGCAGTTGATCGGACGCTCGGGCGCCGGCTTCGGCTTCGCGTCCTCGCGCTGCTTCGCCTCGTCGTCGCCGCTGCCCTTCTCCTCGTCATCCCCGTCTTCGGGCTTCGGCTCGGGCGGATCGCCCACCGAGCGCCCCGGAGTCGACGGACCCGGATCGCTCTTCCAGTCGATGCGCACGACCTGCAGGCTCGCGTCCGAGTTGAGCGGCTCGCCCTTGCGATCCGTGCGCGCCTCGTCGCGCCATTGCAGAACGACCCACTCCTCGTTCGGCTGGATCGCGAGCCACTCGTAGTAGCGGCCCAGCTCGAGCTTGAGCCCGTGCTCGGGGAACTCGTGCTTCTTGTATCCCTGGGCCTGCGCGTCGCTCGCGCCGTAGGTCAACGAGAGAGCGAACGCGAGCCAGGTGACGATTCGGAGGTGCGAGAGCATCTCTCGGTTCTATTCGCGATCGCGCTCGCCTGCAACGCAATCCGGCCGCTGGTTCGGCCTGAGCCTCGGAACCTGAGTGAAGTGCGAAGGTCGTGGAGTTGAGAGCGGAGTTCGGAACCCCACGACCTTCGCATTTCGGTTCCGGGCTGCGCTACTGCGCCTGCGCCTCCCCGCGGACGACCTTCATCTGCTCGGGCGTCAGCGGCAGCTCGAAGCGCTGCTCCGCCCCTGAGTCGAGCACCTCGATCTCCTGGCCGAACTCGCGCATGAAGATCCGGTTGCCCCCGGATCGCTGCTGGTAGACCCACGTGACCTTGTAGGTACCGGGACCGGGCACCTTCAGCAGCACCTCACCCCCCTCGTTCAACGCGGGCTCGGAGTTCGTGAAGGCCGCGGTCCGCTCGCCATCGGCGGGCTGCAGGACGACGCACAGCCGATCCGGCGCCGTCGCCAGCTCGCCCTCGGCGATCAGCGCGACGCGCACGGGCAGGCCGCTGCGCAGCGTCACGCTGCGCGCGCCGGACACGCCCGTCAGGACTTCCCTGCGATACCCGGCCACCTGGATCTCGACGTCGACGACGGACGAAGCGGCCACGACGCGGACGTCGCGCAGCGCGAGCATCTGCTGGCTCAGCTCGCGCCCGCTCTCGCTGTGCAGCACCTTCAACGTGCCCTGCAGGAACGGGGCGTCATTTCCGGGCGTCTCCAGCGTGATCGAGAACGCGCGCAGCGCGCCGCGCAGGTCGAGGGGACGCAGGCGCTCGTCGGGCGAGGTCTCGCCCTCGCGGACCTCGATGTCCTCCACCGTCGTGAGCGGCTCGCCGCGGCCGCGCGCCATCACCTGCACGTCGTACATGCCCGGCAGGAGCGGCGCGAAGGCGAACGGTTCGCCGTCCCGCGGGCGCAGGACGCGTTGCACGGCGCTGCGCGGCTGCTGGTCGTGGCCGCGGACGAGGCGCAGCTCGAGGTCCGCGAGCGCGACGCCGCCGTCGAGCTCGAAGCTGCCCGAGATCGCTCCGCCGCGCTGCAGCGTGACCAGCACGTCGGTCGCGCTGACGTCGAACGACTGCCACGTGCCGGCCCAGCCGGGGGCCATGCCGGCGAGCTCGAACGCGCTGCCGACGAGCGGCTCCTCGCGGCGGAAGTTGCCGTCGGCGTCGGTCGTCAGCTGCAGCCCGTTCACCTCGCGCAGCGCCGCGCCGGCCTCGGGCGCCGCGCGCATCACGACCTTGGCGCGCGGCACGGCGGCGCCGAAGGCATCGACCACGCGACCGGCGACGAACGCGGGACCCGTGGGCGCGGCGGCGGCGGGCGTCGTCGCTGCGGGCGCGCTGGGTGCGACCTCCGCGAGCGCCTCACGTCCGCCTTCGGTGGCGGCGACCACGTCGGGCAACGCGGTCGAGGGCTCGTCGAGATCCTCGGCCGGCGCCTCGACCACGGGTGCAACCGTCTCGCCGGTGGAGTCCTCGGGCGCTTCACCGCCCGACTTGAAGAAGGCCCCGATGCCGAGAGCCACGAGCGCGAGGAGCGCAGCGAACAGACCAATACGCGGATTCATGGCGAACAGGGTACGGCCACCCGCGGGACGCCGACAAGCCATGGCGGCGAGTCCCCGCCTGCGGCGGCCGTGCGCGGCTATCGGGCGCGACGGACTCGCTGCGTCGCCGGGCGACTCACGGCCGAAGGGACGGGCACGTCAGGCCCCGGCCCGACCGCAAGCGCAAGCTGACTACGGCAGCCGCGCCACGATCTCGTCCAGCTCTTCCTGCGTCACCGTGATCTCGAAGCGCTGGCCTTCGACGCCTTCGAGGACCTCGACGTAGCGCGGCTCGGGCGGGGCGAAGCTCGTCGCGAAGCCGCCGTTCGCCAGGCGCCGCTCGAGGATCCAGTGGACCTCCATGCTGCCGACGCCGGGCGCCTTGGTGCGCGACTCACCGCGCTCGTCGAACGGGTCGCCGCCCAGGTCCAGGTCGGAGTGGCCGCCCCCCACCGGGACGAGGCCCGCCTTGACGAAGATCGGCGGTTCGGGGAGCTTCGCGCCACCGAGCAGAACGATCGTCACCTCGAGGCTCTTGCGCAGCGGCAGCTCGATGCGCCCACCCACGTCCTTCAGCTCGATGCTGCGGTAGCCGCGGAACTTCGTCTTCAGGTCCATGCGCTCGAAGCTGGTGACCATCGTCATGCTGCGGCCGCTCATGTACCCCTGGTAGCTGAGCTCTTCCTCGCCGGCGCGCGCGAACTGCAGCTGGCCCGAGAACCGGTCGGATTCGTCTCCGCCCACCACGACGAGCTCGTGCACGAACAGCTTGCCGCGTAGGTCGAGCGGGTCCATCCGCACGTCGCGCAGTACCTGACCAGCGACGACGTCGAGGTCCTCCACCGTGGCCAGCTCGCGCCAGACCATGTTCGTGCGAACCACGAGCTTTCGACCGGAGCCCGTCAGCAGGTTGCCGAACTCGAAGCTGCCGTCCTTGGACGGCTTCGTCATCTCGATGGAGCCGTCGACGAACTCCTCGTCCGGACCACTCTCGAGACGCAGCTCGAGCACGGTCGGATCGATGTGCGGGTCGACCAGGAGTCTCCCGGCGAGCCCGCCCGGCTGCGTGAGCTCGACGAGCACGTCGGCCGCGCCCGGCTCGAACTCCGTCCAGCGCGAGGCGTGGTCGTCGCTCTTCGCCGTCACGCGAAAGCGCTCCCCGAAGCGCGTGCCACGCACCTCGAAGCGGCCGTCGTCGTCGCTGCGCGCCTCGAAGTCGTAGTCGTTGTCCCACCAGCCCTGATCCACCTCTTCCTGCCGCTCGAGCCGCAGCTTCAGGTTCGGCAGCGGGCGGCCGGTGTCGTCGACGACCCGCCCGGAGATGAACAGCGGCGCCGCGCCGAACGTCACGTCGCCGAGGTCGGTCAAGCCGTTCGGAAGACCGCCCGGCAGCTCGACCGACGCGAACGGACGCTCACCGCCGGAGGCGCCCCACGGCCCCTTCATCGTCAGGCTGCGCGACACGTCCGCGTCGGGCTCGACCTCGAGGTCGATGCGCAGGAGGCCCTCGGCGTCCGAACGCGGAAAGATCTCGTGCTCGGTCGGCATGAATCCGCCGGTGCCCTCGACCTCGATCGCGAAACTCTCCTCGACGATCGGCACGCCGCTCTCGTCGAGGGCGCGCAGCTGAACGACCGGATGCACCTCACCGAAGCGCGTCTCGAGCCGCACCTCATCGCCGGGCCGCAGCGGCCCCGCCCCGAACGACCGACAGGTCACCACGTTGAGGTCGCGCGTCGCGACGGCGTTGACGTCGAGCCCGCAGGCCACGAAAGGGAAGCGAGCGACACCATCCTCCGCCGTGACCTCCACCCAGGTCCGGTCGCTGTTGGCGAACGGCGAGACCGTCCGCGACTCGCCCTCGGGCACGTGCCAGAGCTTGACCGAGACCTCGCCCAGCGGCGCGCCGTGGTCGACGTCGAGCACGTTCACGACGACGCTCCCCGTCGCGGGCAGGCGCAGCTCGATCGGCTCGACGTCGCCGAGCATCGCGGGCTCGAGCGCCACGTCGACGCGCTCCGCGGCGAGGACGTCGACGCGCACGAACAGGGCGGCCGACAGGCCGAAGGTCATCTGGCCGCTCGCGGAGAGGTCCACCGACTCGAAGGTCGCGATCCCGTCCGCCCCCGTCGTCGCGCGCTGCTGCACGTCGTCCCAGTTGGCGCGGCGCTCGACGAACTGCACCTCGATGTCGGGGAGCGCTTCGCCCGTCGTCGCGACGACGCGCACGCGCAGGCGCTGGGCCGGGTCGGGTGCGTCCGCGGCTGCGGCTGTGGCGTCCACGGGCTCCTCGACCTCGACCTCCGTGCGCTCGGTCGCCGCCGCGCCGTCCGCCAGCGGCGCCTCGGTCTCGGGCGTGGCCAGCGGCGCCGACGCGTCGGGCGCGAGGGCCTCGACCTCCAGCCCCTGCTCGAGGGCGGGGCCGGGGCTCGAGGCGACCTCGCCACCTCTGCCGAACACGAACCAACCACCGACTGCGAGCAGCGCGACGGCCGCCAGGACCAGGACCACGTTCTTCATTCGTCTCTCCTTCGGAACCTCTCGATCTCTCAGCGAAAGCGCTCGGCGATCGTCTTCATCTCTTCCGCCGTCAGGGTGACCTCGAAGCTCTGGCCCTCGAGTCCGTCCACGACGTCGATGTACTGCGTGCGCTCGAGCTGGACCTGGCCCGCGATGCTGCTCGCATTCGAGCGCCGCTCAGCGATCCACATCACCCGCAGCCGACCGGCTGCGGGCGCGTCCACGAGCACGCTGCGCCCCTCGTCGAGGGCGTCGCCTCCAACGTCCGGGTCGAAGTCCTCGTCCTCCGCCGGCGCGAGCGCGGGCTTGAGGTACAGCGGCGGCTCAGGGAGCGGGACCTCACCGGCGAGCACGAGCGTCACGCGCAGCGCCGGCCGCAGCTCGATCGTGGCGGACTCCCCGATGTCCAGCAGCTCGACCTGACGGAAGCCCTCGAAGTTCCCGAGGAGGTCGATGCGCGGCGTCGAGCTGAGCACGACGACGCTGCGCTCGTACAGCCAGCGCTCGAACTCCAGCTCGCCGGAACCCGCCGGGCCGTAGCTCACCTGGCCGCTGAGCGCAGCATCCTCGCCGATGCCCGTCACCAGGATTTGATGGGCGAACAACAGCCCGCGCAGGTCGATCGGATTCAGGCGTGGGTCCTGACCTCCGCCCACCGTGACCGCGGTCACGCCGCCGAAGGTCTGCAGGTCCTTCCAGACGTCGTCGAACTGGAGGTGCACCGTGCGATCGCCGACGGGGTGCAGACCGCGGAACGCGAAGGAACCGTCGTCCTCGATCACCGCCATGCGCTGGCGGTAGTCGAGTCGCTCGCCCCGCGGACCGCCGGAGATCCGCACGCGCAGGCCCTGCGGGTCCAGGCCTTCGTCGACCAGGATCCGTCCTTCGATCGTCGCCTCCGGGGTGAGGTCGAGCACGACGTCGCGCGCGCCGGGGACGAACTCGACCCACTTCGCTGCAAAGCCCGAGACGCGGGCAGCGATGCGATACGCACCGGGCGGCTCGTGCCCGTGGGCCTCGAACGTGCCGTCCGCACGGGAGCGCGCGTTGAAACGCATCTTGTTGCGCCAGGCGCGATCGTCCTCGGCCCGGTGCTCGACCGCGAGCATGGCGCCCTCGAGCGCTTCGCCGCCGATCGAGCGAACGCGCCCCGCGACGAAGAGGGGGGCCTCCCCCAGCGTGACCTCGCCGAGGTCGTTCAAACCGTTTCGGAGGACCTCCGGGAGCTCGAGGTCGGCAGACGGCTGGCTCTCCCCCTCGCCACGGAGCGTGATCGTGGCCGAGCGCCGCACCTCCTCCGACGAAACCGGGGCGAGGTCGATGCGCACGAAGCCGTCCGCGTCCGTCGACGGATAGCCCTCCTGGTTCCCCGGCAGGTAACCGCCGTGGGTACGCAGCTCGACCGAGACGGCTCGGCTCACGATCGGCGCGGCGTCCTCGTCGAGGAGTCGCAGCTGCACGATCGGCTGATTCGCACCGAAGCGCAGGTCGATGCGCACCATCTCCCCGGCTCGCGCGGGGCCGGGCGCGTAGGCGTGGGTCGCGAGGAAGGCGCCGGGCCGCGAGGCGTGGGCGTCGAGTTGCATGCCGAGGGCGACGAACTCGTAGCGCGCGACGCCATCCACCGCGTTGTTGCCCAGCTCGCTGCGGCGTTCGTTGCTGAACGGTGACGGGACCCGGGGCGACCCTTCGGGGACCTGCGTGAGGTTCGTGTAGACCTCTACGGGGAATGGCTCTTCCTCGAAGGTGAGCAACCGGACCTCCACGCTGCCCGTCGCGGGAGCGACGAGGACGATGGGCGCGACATCGGCGTCTTCCGTCAGGGGCTCGCGGATCGGGCTCGGCGCGAGCACGCCGAGCTGGACGACCCGGCGCCCGCCCTCGTCGCCGCGAGCGTCCGCGAACGCGTGCTGCACGTGCAGGAAGGTCGCGATGCCGTCCCCCGCCGACGTGACGCGGGCCTGCTCGTCGCTCCAGTGCTCGTGGGCCTCCTCGATGGTCACGTCGTGGCCGCCGAGCGGTTTCCCGGCCTCGTCGACGACCTGCGCGAGGACCGTGCGATCTGGGCGCAGCACGAGCGGCCCGAGCTCCGGACGTTCCTGCCTGCCGTGCCAGATCCCCAGCTTGCCCCACAGGCCCGGCGCGCGCCCGAGCAGGAGCATCGCCGTGTCCTTCGCGGTCGACGCGAGGTGCAAACGCCCTTCGGCGTCGCTGAGCGCAACGGCAGCGTCGCGCTCCATGAGCTCGTCCACGCGCGCCAGGTCGCGAAAGACCTCCACCGTGCCCTCTTCGGCGCCGGTGGAGCGTGCGGCGGCCGGCGCGGGCGCCGCTGCCTCCGCGCTCGCGAGCTCGCGCCCTTCATCGGGGGCGGCAGGTCGGACCTCCTCCTCGAGCGTCAGCCCGCTCGGCACGACGACGGCGTCGCCATCCCCACCGAGCAGCTGCCAACCAGCGAAGGCGGCGACGGCCAGGCCAACCAGGATCAGGACGGTGTTCCTCAAGTCATTCTCCGTTCGGGCTCACTGGAAGCTCTCCATGATGCGCGACATTTCCTCCGCGGTCAGTTCGACCTCGAAGACCTGGTCGTCGACCCCGTCCTTGACGTCGACGCACTGCTCACGCTCCAGCTCGACCGTGGATCCGCTGCTGTAGATCTCATCGCGCCTAGCAGCAGTGAACCACCACAGGCGAAGGCGACCAGGAACGGGAGCGAGCACGCGGGCGCGGCGACGGTCGTCGAACGCGTCACCCACGGTGCGGGGGTCGGCTTCGTCGTCCTCCAGAGGCGCGAGGATCGGACTCAGAAAGTACGGCGGCTCCGGGAGCTCGAAGTCTCCGACGAGGACAAGCGTCACCTGGATCGCAGGCTGTAGCTCGATCACCGCACTCTTCCCCACGCTCTCGAGCACGACCGGTCGGAACCCGATGAAGGTCGCACGCAGATCGACGCGCGGCGATGTGCTCAGGAGGCTGAAGCTGTGGCCCTCGCAGTAGACCTCGAGCGGCAACTCCCCAGCGCCGGTCGGGCCGTAGACCACCTTGCCTTCCAACAACTCGTCCTCATCGAGACCGACGACTTCGATCTGGTGCGCGAAGACCACGCCGCGGAGATCGATTGGATTCAGTCGAGGGTCCTGCGCTTCCGTGTCCGGGACTGCCGCAACGTCCTCGAACCGGCGCAGCTCGAACGCCGCTTCGTCGAGCTCCAGAGTCACGGTTCGCATGCTCTCCTCTCGCAGCCCGCGAAGATCGAAGCCGCCGTCGGTATCCGGGATCGGTCGCTGCTGTCGGAAGTCGAGCCGCTCATCGACAGGTCCATCTGTCACCAGCAAGCGAAGACACTGGGGATCGATTCCGTCGTCGGTCCGGATCCGGCCGCGGATCGACGCCTCCGGCCGCAGCTCGACCACGACGTCGCGAGCGCCAGGCGAGAACTCCACCCAGGTGGCTGACGAACCCTCACGCACAGCGGCGACGCGGAGTCGTCCGTCCGCAACCCGTCCCCGGACCTCGAACCGCCCATCGTCCATCACGCGCAGGTCGATACCAGGTGGCGCGCTCCAGCGGCGGCCCGACTCGGGTCTGTGTTCCAGCTCGAGTCCCGCGTTCCGGGCCGGGACACCGGACGACGAGACTACGAGTCCCGACGCGAGGAGCGGCATTGTCTCGAGCCTGAGCTCCCCAAGGTCGTGAAGGCCCCTTTCGAGCTTTCGTGGCAGTTCGATCGTCGCCACCTGAACCTGGCCAGCTGCCGTTCTCCCCTGGATCGAGAGAAAGCGCGCCGATGCATCACCTGGGCGAGGAGTGAGGTCGAGACGAACCAGGCCGTCGGTCCCGGTCTCGATCCGGATCGTCCTCGAGAGCCCCGTGAAGAGTGGGGAAGAGGAGACGCGATACTGAACTTCGTGGGTCTCCAGCGGCTGCTGATCCGCTCCGAGAAGGCGCAGCTGAACGATCGGGTGCTCCGCGCCGAAGCGCACGTCGATCGTAACGGTTTCACCCGCCCGCGTCGGTCCCGGCCCGTAGGCATGGGCAGAGACGGTTCGATGCGGGCGGCTGACGGCGGCGTCCAGCTCCATACCAAGCGCCACGAACGGATAGCGTGCGACACCCTCCTGTGCCCGGACCTCCAGCGTCGTGCGCACCTCATTGCTGAATGGAGGCAGAACCCTCGGCGCTCCCTCGGGCACGTGACTCAGGCGCGTTTCGGAGCGGCCGGGATACGGCTCACCTTCGAAGGTGAACACGCGCAGCTCAACGCTGCCCGTCGCTGGCGCCTCGAGCTCGATGAGACTGCCGTCGTACGAGTCCAAGTCGAGCGGAGCTCGAATGAACCGCGGCGCGAGCACCCCAAGCTGGATCACGTATCGATCCCCCTCCCGAGCATAGGCGTCGAGCAGGGAGCTCTGCGCGTGCTGAAAGGTCGCGACCCCATCGGCGGACGTGAAGACATCAGGGGTCAAGGTCCCGATCCAGGCTCCGTTCACTTCATTGAGCGTCACTGGGTATCCCCCGAGAGGCCGCCCCGTGCCATCCACCACCCTGGCCCGAACGGTCCGATCACGGCGCAGCACGAGCGGCTTCACCTTGGACCGTCTCAGATCGAAGAAGCTGAAGCGTTCGCTCCCCCACGTCTCGTCCGTACGGCCGAGGAGGAGCAGCGACGTTCCCTCCGAGGTCGTCGCGAGGTGCAACAGCCCCGCGGCATCACTGAACGCCACGGCAGCTTCGCGCTCCATCAACTCATCGACGCGTGCGAGGTCGTCGAAGGCATCGACGACTTCGCTATCCGCATGATGCAGAACGAGCACTTCCACTCCGGCGAGCGGCTCGTCGAACGTGTCGACGACCCGAACGACGAGGTCTCCCGTCTCCGCAGCGATCCGTGGCGCCACGGACTCGACGTGACGTGCGCCTGACGGTCCAGCCTCCGTGCCCAAAGTGAGGTCGCCGCCCGGGCTCACCTGCTCGGCGACGGCCTCGGCCTCGGCCTCGGCCTCGAGCGAGACCCCGATCGGGACTTGAGCTTCCTCGCTACGCCCGAGGAGTTGCCACCCGGCGAAGGCGAGGACGAGCAGGAGGCCGAGGGCGAGCGCGAGGTTCTTGTTCATGCGAGGTGGGGCGCGAGCGGCGGATCAGTCGGTCGCGTCGAGCGTACGTCCGGCGAGGGCCGGGTGGTCCTTCGCGATGCGGGTCGCGCGGAACAGCGCTCCGGGCGGCGTGCTGGGGGCGACCGGACTCTTCGGGACGCTCCGACCCGCGTGATCGTTGAGGTATTCCCACTGAATCTCTCCGCTACCGGAAACTTCGAGCAAGCGGCCCGGCGCGCCGACGCAGACGAGCGTGTTGCCGTTCGGCTGGCGCTGAGCGCCCGAGATGAACGGGGAGTAGAAGACGCCCGGCCCCCCGAAGGTCCAGATGGGCTCCTTCGGTCCGAAGGCCGCGCCCTCTTCGCGGCGGAAGCCGGCTTCGCGGCTGAACGGCAACTCGAGCTCCTCGACGGTCGAGAATTCGCCCGCCGGGCGCTCACCGCCGTTGTTGTAGACGAGCAGGCGCAGCTCGCCGTTCGGCCCGTCGATCCAGGTCGGGTCGTGCTGGTAGAAGAGCCGGCGACTCGCGTCGGAGCCGCGGCCGTAGTTGCGCGGGTTGCCCCAGCGCCACAGCAGGTCGCCGCCGCGCTTCCAGCGGCCGCCGCGCGAGCTCGCCGCCTCGGCGGTGGTCGTCGAGTGGTCGATAACCCACAGCTCGTTCATGTGCGGCGAGCTGAGGACGATCAGGTCGAGCTCGGGGTGGTGCGCGACCGAGTTCGTGTGCAGCCAGTCGGGGCGCGTGCCGCGTTCGCGGCGCCGCTCGGCGTCCGGATCGTCCTCCTCGTCGTCGTCCCCGCCGGCGTAGCCGAGCGCGCGCATCTTGCGCTCGAGCTCGGCGAGGCGCTCGCGCTCCTGCGTCGTCATCGGAGGCCGGTCGCGGTGGTCCGCGTTGATGTCGATGCGCTCGGGGCGGTCGGGGATCGAGTCGAAGTTCGGCAGCGATGCGTCCTGATCCTGAACGAGGTGATCCCAGGAGTTCCACTGCCAGACCACCTCGCCGCCCGTCGGCGGCTGCGGCGCGATCTCGATCACCGAACAGCTCCACAGGCCCGCGTCGCGCACGACCTCGGGGTCGCGGCCGGCCGCGATCACCTCGTCGGGCGTGTGCGCGCGCCAGACGATCGCGAGCACGTTCCCGTTCGCGAGCGGCTCGATGTCGTGGTGCTGCGTCCACGCGTCGCTGACGAGGTCGAAGCTCCACGTCACCGCGCCGTCCCAGGCGATGCGCTCGATGCGGCCGCCGATACCGCCGCCGCGGAAGCGCGGGTTCTCCTCGACGCGCGCCGGACGCAGCAGGCTGCCATCGTCGAGCAGATAGACGGGCCCGCCCGGCGCGAGCGCGGTCGGCCACGTGTGCACGGCTCGCCCCCGCATGTCGAAGAGGATCACGTCGCGCGCTCCGAGCGGAGTGACTAGCGTATAGCCGTCGAGCGCGCCATCGGTCCTTTGCTTCAATCCGGTCTCGCGCGAGGGCGGATCCGCTTGGACTGGCGCGTTCGAATCGCTCGATCCCTGGGGAAACCCGAACGTCGGCGAGGCGAGGGGGAGCGCGCCGCAGACGAGCGACGCGACGGAGAGGTGAAGGAAGCAGAGCATCGCGCCACTCTACGACATGCGCCGACGTCGGCCTCGTTGCAGCACATACCGCGCACTGACGCGCCGTCCGCCGCGACTCCGCGCTCGTACCCGGTCTCTCGCTGGACGTGGCGCCCGCCGGCAGTACCTTGGAACCGCTTCCGTGGCGCTCGCAACGCCCGCAGCCGTCACCGACTTGAAGAACCTACGCCCGCGTCCCGCCCAGCTCGGCCTGCTCGCCTTCCTCGCCCTGAGCTGCGGCGTCGTCTATGCCTCCTGGTACGTCCAGCGCCAGGGTCGCGACGCGCACCGCACCGAGCTGCAGCTCGTCACGGAGCAAGCCGCGCTACGCCTCGGAGAGTTCGTCGAGCGGCGCCTCGAGCCGATCCAACTCGTCGGGTTCGCTCTGGCCTCCGCACCCGACCGCGACCAGGCGACCTTCGAATCGTGCGCGCGGAACCTGACGGCGGACGTCATCGGTCTGCAGGAGCTCAACTGGGTCGATCGCGATGGAATGACCCGGTGGACGCGTTCGACCGATCCGCACGCCGCAGCGCACCCGCTCAGCGTCCTGGAGAACCCCGTCGCCGCGAACGCACTGCGCGCGGCGCTCGACGCGCGCGCGCCCGGGATGACGCGGCCGCTGACGCTCTTCCAGGGCGGCGAAGGCGTCTCCGTCTACGTCCCGATCATGCCGCCCGGGGAAGGCATCGTCGGCTACGTGAACGGCGTGTTCCTGATCGAGCCGCTCATTCAGTCGGTGTTCGGCGCGAGCACGCTGGGCGACTTCGAGGTCTGGATCCGCGACGGAGAGCAGACGGTGTTCCGCGACGGACTGGACCTCGCGCTGATGCAGGACCTGAGCGACCTCTCTCGACACGAGATCGAGATCGCCGACCGCACGTGGGTGCTCGACTTCCGTCCGCGGGGCTCCACCTTCGGTGGACCGTTCGCCACGTTCGAGCCCACGCTGTTGACCTTCGGACTCGTCCTGGCCGCGCTGCTCTCGCTCGGGCTCGCGTTCGCTCTGCGGTCGGAGTCGGCGAGACAGCGCGAGCTGGAGCTGCGCTCGGAGCTCGAAGCACGACTCCTGCAGGCGCAGAAGATGGAGGCGATCGGTCGCCTGGCCGGCGGCGTCGCCCATGACTTCAACAACCTGCTGACCGCGATCATCGGCAACGCCGACTTGATCGACAGCCTCGGGAGCATCGACGAACGCACGCGCGCGTCGCTCTCGCAGATACGCATCGCGGGTGAGCGCGCGACGCAGCTCACCAGCCAGTTGCTGACGATCTCCCGTCGCCAGGTCGTCCAGCCCCGGCCGATCGACCTGAATCAGGAGCTGCGCACCCTCGAGGGCGTTCTGCAGCGCCTGATCCGCGAGAACATCCACTTCTCCGAGACACTCGCTACGTCGACTTGCGTCGTCGAGCTGGACCCGGGCCAGCTCAGCCAGGTCATCATGAACCTCGTCGTCAACGCGGTCGATGCGATGCCCGATGGCGGCGAGCTGGTCGTGCGGACGGCGCGGATCGAAGGCGACCTCGACGGCCAGCCAGGCGACTGGGTCGTGCTGTCGATCGAGGACACTGGCGTGGGCATGAACGAGAGCACCCAGCGGCGCGCCCTCGAACCGTTCTTCACGACGAAGGAGAAGGGCAAGGGTACCGGGCTCGGCCTCGCGACCGTCGACGGCATCGCGACCGGCGCCGGCGGCGCGGTCCGGATCGAGGCCAACCAGCCCACCGGCACGCGCGTGCAGGTCTGGCTGCCCGCTTCCACCAAGCGCCCGGAGCTCAACGAGCCCGCGCCCGAGGCCCAGCTGGACGGCGGCGGCGTCGCCCGGATCGTCGCGGCCGCCCCGTCGGTGCTGCGCCTCGGCGCCGGCCTCCTCGCCGCCCCCGGCGACGGGCTCGTCGCAGCCCACGCCGGCGCGCCCCTTGCCCCCGACGATCCGCTGCGGCCCGGCCG
>CAYGST010000043.1:0-2302 GCA_964352415.1 uncultured Planctomycetaceae bacterium
CAGGACGACGACGCTGCTGCGTCCCGAGCAGCCGGTCACACTGGACATCGGGCACATCGCCGACGGCGGCGTGATGTTCGCAGGAGCCTTCGCGCCGTCGGCGATGTGACCGATGTCCAGTGTGACCGGCTGATCGGGACGCAGCAGCGTCGTCGTCCTGCGCTCGTAGCCCAGGGACGTCACGTGGTCGGCCCGCAGGCCCTCGATCGTGATCAAGAGGACGTGGCGCGGCGGCACACCGGGGCGCGCCTCGTCCCCACCGCACGCGGCGAGCGCGATCGCGAGAACGCAGGCGGTCCGGAGGCGGGCAGGGATCATGGCTCGCGTCGTGAAGTGGAGTAGCGGGCGTGCGCGAGGTGGCGCGGGCTGGACAGCGTACGGCGACCTCTGAACCAGACAAGCCCGGCTGCCATGCGGAGGCCTGGCTCGCCACTATCTCGCCTCTCCGCCTCCGGCGAGCGGTCGGCAGGAACGGCGGATCGCAGGCGGCGAGGGCTGCGCTTCAGGGGGCGCCGCGCGACGCCTCGAGCCACCAGGACAGGTAGCCCCGCTCGACCTCGCTCGGCGTGAAGGCGATGCACTCGGGTGTCTCGTAGGGATGGGCGTCCGCCAGCCAGGCCGCGAGCGGCTCGAGCGCCCCGGCGACGGTCTTCACGACGAGCAGGACCTCGGACTCCTCCTCCACCGCGCCCTTCCAGATGTAGGTGCTGCGCAGTCCCGGGATGCGGTTCACGCAGGCCGCCAGTCCGGCGCCCACGAGCCCGCGCGCGAGCTCGGCGGCCACCTCCTCGTCAGGCGCGGTCACGAGGACCACGCGAGCGGCTTCCGCTTCCAGCATTCGTGGGTCGAGCGGCTCCTCGTCGGGCATGTGTCCATAGTAGAATCCCGCCCATGCTCCACAAGCTGATGGTGGGCACGCTGCCCCTCATTCCTCGCCCCGTGATGCGTCGTATCGCGGGCAAGTACATCGCTGGCGAGACCCAAGCCGAAGCGCTCGCGAAGCTCCAGGAGCTCAGCGCAGCCGGCTTCTCCGGCGTCTACGACATTCTGGGCGAGGGGTCCGTCGACGAAGCGCACGCCCGTGCCGCCGCCCGCGACTACATGGCCGGCGCCAGCGCCATCGCCGCAGCGGGTCTGGACACCTACGTCTCCGTCAAGCCGACGCACCTCGGGCTCACGAGCGACGAGGGCATGGCGCTGGAGCTCTACCGCGAGATCGCGCGCCACTGCGCCGGCGTCGGAGTGTTCCTGCGCGTCGAGATGGAGGACCACCCCACGACCGACGCGACGCTGCGCATCTACGAGGCCCTACGAGCGGAGTTCGAGGCCGTCGGCGTCGTCCTGCAAGCGCGCCTGTTCCGCACGCCGGGCGACATCGACGCCCTGGCTCCCGGACCGATCGACATCCGCCTGGTGAAGGGTATCTACCTCGAGCCGGCTGAGATCGCGCACACCGATCACGACGCCATCCGCCAGGCGTACCTCACGCAGGCTCGACAGCTCCTGGAGCGTGGCGATGTCCAGCTGCGGCTGGCGACGCACGACGACGCCATGGCCCAGGAGCTGATCGCGCTCCTGCGCGAGTTCGACGTCCCGAAGGAGCGCTACGAGTTCCAGGTGCTGCTCGGCGTGCAGCAGGCGCTCTGGAGCCACTGGCGCGACGAGGGCCACCCCGTGCGCGTCTACGTGCCGTTCGGGCCCGACTGGCGCGAGTACAGCATGCGGCGCTTGCGGCACAACCCGGAGCTGTTCCGCGCCGTGGCGCGGGATCTCCTTCCGATCTGAATCGAGCGCAGCCGACGACGAACGAGCCGCCGCGTCAGCGCGCGCGGCTCACTTCCCGAGCGTCAGCCGCTTGGCCAGGATGTCGCTCAGCTCACCCGTGTCGCGGATCTTGCGCTGCGTGATCGAGAAGTCGTACGGGACGCGGTGCCAGGTGACGGTGTCTTCCTCGAGGACGGCGTAGCAGGCGCGGTTGTCGCCGTCGCGCGGCTGGCCGACGCTGCCGACGTTGATGAAATACTTCCCCACCATGGGGATCTTCATCGAGCACGACTCGTTCCCGTCGAGGCCGTGGAAGCTCAGCGACTCGTCGTGCATTCCGGGGTGGTGCGTGTGGCCCGCCACGGCGACGCCGTCGAAGCAGTCGAAGATCGCCTTCAGCTTGTCCGGGTTCAGGATTCCGAGCGGGTCGAAGGTCGCCTTGATCCCGCGCATCAGGCGCAGCTCGGCCTCGCCGAACTGGAGCGGGAGCAGCTCGCGCTGAATGATCCCGATCCCGTGCTCGCCTGAGATCGTCCCG
>CAYGST010000043.1:2312-11573 GCA_964352415.1 uncultured Planctomycetaceae bacterium
AGCACGTACTCGCGGATCGGGTCCCGCGGCGAACCGTGGACGAAGTGGAAGCGCCCCTCGTCGTGGCTGATCTTGAGCCCCTGCAGCCAGCGCCAGCGCGCCTTCTTCTCGGAGCTCGAGAACCAGCTCGGCTTCATGCGCCGGCGCGTGTAGTCGATCGCTCCCCGCGCGTGCGTGTTGAAGTCGCAGGCTTCGTGGAAGAGCGCCTCGTCGTGGTTGCCCATCAACGTCATCTCGGAGTGGCCGCGTACGAGGTCCACGCAGAACTCCGGATCCGGCCCGTAGCCGACGATGTCACCGAGGCAGAAGACTCGCTCGACGCCCAGGGACGTGATGTGCTGGAACACCGCCTCCAGGGCCTCCCGGTTGGAGTGCAGGTCGGAGATGATGGCGACCTTCACGCGTCTACCCCCTGGAACCCGGACTCCGCCGCCGCGAGGAGCTGCTCACGCACCTCCGAGAGGCTGCCCTCGATCGTCGCTCCGGACGCCTTGCGGTGTCCCCCGCCGCCGAAGCGGCGCGCGAGCGCGTTGACGTCGTAGTCGTTCTTGCTGCGGGCCGAGAGCTTGACCGCTCCGCCATCGAGCTCGCGCAGGAACAGCACGACCTCGACCTGGGCCACCGAGCGCAGGATGTCGAGCGCGTCGTCCGAGTCAGGGGAGACCGCCGCGCCGCCTTCGCGCGGAGCACAGATGATGGCCAGCTTGCCGTCCACGTGGTACTCCGTGCTCGCGAGCAGCTTCGACGTCTCGATCGGATGGGCGCTCCGATGGCGCTGATAGATCGAGTTGTAGAGCGCGCTCGAATCCACGCCGCGCGCGATGAGGTCTCCGGCTGTACGAAGCGTCTCCGCGTCGGTGTTCGAGTACTTGAACCACCCGGTGTCCGTCACCATCGAGGTGAAGACGCCGGCGGCACCGACCGCGTCGAGCTCGACGCCGAGCTGCGTCGCAATCCGGTAGCAGAGGAGCCCCGTCGCCGAGGCCGTCACGTCGACGTAGGCCTCGTCCCACCAGGCCTCGCCCTCGTGGATGTGGTGGTCCACGACCAATTTCTTGGAGGGCGACGCCTCGAGCGCCTGGCCGAGGTCGCCGCAGCGGCTGAGCACCGAGAAGTCGAGCAGGACCGACACGTCGTGGCGCGGCAGGTCGCCGCCGCGGAACACGCGGTACTCGTTCGGACCGGTGAGGTAGTCGAACTGCCGATCGATCGGGTCCGGATTGATGATCCAGACCTGCTTTCCCATCAGCCGCAGAACGTTGGCCAGCGCGGCCTCGGCGCCGATGCAGTCCCCGTCCGGGCGCATGTGCCCCGAGAGGATGAAGCGCTCGCCGCTGCGCAGGAGGTCCAGCGCTGCGGTCTGCTCGGGCGTCGTCGGGGAGGCAGGGGTTCGGCTCATGTCCGGATCGGAGGCGTCGTGCCGCCGAATGTGGATTCGGTGCCGAGCCCGCGAGATTTCACGCGCGCAGCCCGGGTGCCCAGGGTACCGGCACTCGCGCGACGCGACGACGTCAAACTGGCCTCCCGGCGACCCAGGAGCCGAGGACCGCCGGCGCGCCCGACGTGATGCCGTCGAGCAGGTCGGCTCCGCTGGAGACGCCGGTGGCGTCGAAGGCGACGACGTCGGCGCTCTTGCCGACCGCAAGCTCTCCAATCCGGTCCTCCAGTCCGAGCGCGCGCGCGCCCCCTCGCGTCGCCCAACCGAAGACTTCCTCGGGCCGGAGCCCCGGATGCGCCGCGACCACGCGGCGCATCTCGTGCCGCAGATCGAGGTCCGTATTGCTCGCTAGCGAGTCCGTGCCGAGCGCGATCGTCACGCCGCTCGCCTGCCACGCAGCCAGGTCGAGGTGCGCTCGCCCGAAGAACTCGTGCGTGCCCGGGCAATGGATGAGCGTGGCCCCGGCCTCGGCGATGCGCGCGAGCTCACCGGGACCAGGGTGGTTCCCGTGCACCAAGGAGAGCCTGGGTCCGAGCAGACCGTGGCGTTCGAGGAGGTCGAGCCCACTGCAGTGCGGTGAAGCCCCGAGCCGCTCCGCGAGCGGCCCCTCGCCGCTGCGCAGCCAGCGAACCTCCTCCTCGGTCTCGGCCCAGTGCACCTGCAGCGGGTCACCGGAGACCAGCGCCTGCGCCGCGCACGCTTCGAGCAGCGTTGCGCTGACCGTGTGCGGGCCGTGCGGCGAGATCCCGAGCTCCACGCGCTCCGACTCGATGCGTGGCTCCAGGAGCCGTGCGAGCTGCGCCGCCGAACGCGCCACGTCTCCGCCATCGAGCACCTCGCGGAAGACGCGAGCGCGCAAGGCGGTCCGCGGAAGCAAGCGCTCCGCCGCCCCCGTCGAGTCCACGTCGCCGACCGTGGTCGTCCCGGACGCGAGCAATCGCGCGGCCCCGGCGAGGAGCCCGGCGTCGTAGTCCGCTCCCGTGGCCTGCGCGCGGTGAGCCAGCACCGCGCCGATCCAGGCGCCGAAGCCCAGATCGCCAGGAAGTCCGGCGGCGCTCGAGAGCTCCAGGTGAGCGTGGGCGTTCACCAGCCCAGGCGTCAGCGCAACCTGGCCGAGGTCGTCGTGCTCGTCGGCGCTCGCCGACCTCGCCTCAGCGGACGAGAGCACCGCCGCCACACGGCCTTCTCGAACGAGCAAGGCCCCGCCTTCCAGAACGTGGTCCGGATCGGGCACCACCCAGCGGGCTCGGAGGAGTCGGCTCATGGGAAGAGGAGCGGGCCGCGAGCGCGCGCATCGCGCGGCTCGCGGCCCGTGATCGTGGGAGGGAGACCAATCCCCCTCCTACTGTGGATCCTGTTCCAACCGCTAGAGCGGCTGGACGCGGATTCTGACGTTCGAGACGCCCTTGACGTTCTCAAGGACGATCGGGTCGAACTGCTTCAGCTGCTCGTCGAACACGACCGCGAAGCGGATCAGGTTCGGCTGCGGGCTGAAGAGGTTCAGCTGCGCCGGGTGGAAGACCCAGGGGGTGAGCGAGTCCGGCGAGACGCTCTGGCCATTCAGGTCGAGGTCACAGAGATCGTCGGGAGTCGTGCTCGTGCGGACACCCTGGAAGCGAACCACCAGGAGCGAGCCCGTCGAGAGTGATGGCTCTTCGTGGTTCAGCGTCGAGCCGAGGAACGTCTCGAAGTCCAGGCCGCCCAGCTCGGTGGTCGGGAAGTTGACCTCGTCGTAGGCGTCGTTCGGGTCCACCGGCGGGACGCCGCGGTACGGGAACAAGCGCTCGCCGACGCCGGGAACGTCGTAGACGATGTCCATGTTCCAGCCGAAGCGGCTCAGGTCGTCCGGCGCACCAGCGACGTCGTCCACGAAGTCGAGCCCGAACACGGCGCCCTGAACCTGCGGCTCGAGCCAGCAGGACTGGGACCCCGAGAAGGACTCAGGACGGAACACCTGCGGCTGCCACTCTCCGATGGAGAGGATCGCCGCCGAGGTGAACGGCGTGTTGAAGCCCATGTCCGCCGGAAGGCTCGGCGAGATGAGCGGGCCGAAGATGGCCGCATCCGACGCCTCGTTGGTGAAGCCGAGGTACTCGAGCCGGACGAGGCCCGGGCTGCCCGCGCCACCGATCGAGCCACCGGCGCCCAGCCCGCCGGCTCCGCCGTTGACGTCGATACGACCCGGCTGATTGGCGAACTCGAGGACCGGCGCCTGCAGTCGCACACCGCCGCCCGCACCGCCGCCACCCGGGGCGGCGTACCTCTCACAGTCGGGCGGAGTCGTGTTGGAGCCAGAAGCCGTGCAGAGCTCGATCGCGGCGCCCGGCACGGTGGCGCTTCCGCCTGCCCCGCCGCTGCAATCGATCTCGTTGTTGAGGGCGATGCGCTGCCCGGCCGCGACCTGGATCGCGCCGCCGCCGCCGCCGCCGCCCGCGGCGCTGTGGTCCCACAGCGGAAAGAGCAGCGAGCCGGTCGAGCAGTTCGGGCCGGTTGCGCCGTTCATGCGCGAGGCGTAGATGGACGTGCCGCCCCCGCCGCCGCCGGAGCCGCCGCGCAGGTGCTTCCGCCAGAACTCCAGGTTCCGCTTGTTGCTCACGCTCGGTGCGGAGCCGGGCGCCTCGAGGTCGAGCGCACTGTTGTCACCGCCGGGCGTCGGCGTGGGCGTGTTCGCGATCAGACCGGGCTCGGCCGGGACGAAGGGCGAGATGGGCATGCCGACCGCGCCAGCGAGGGCGTGGGAGCCGCCGCTGCCGGGTCCCGCGACCATCGCCACGCGGCAGGAGTCCGCGTCGACCTGGATCCAGCTGAGCTCGGCATCACCGTACTCGGGCGTTCCAGGAGTCGCGCTCTGCGGCAGCAGCGGCGGCCAGTTCTCGCCACCGACACCGCCAGTTCCGTCGGGGATTCCGCCGACGCCGACGCCAGCGCGCCCAACGTTCACCGCGCCGGGGTTGTTGATGCCGCCGATGTTGATCATCACCGGGCCGGTCGTGTTCGACATGTCGATGCGGTCGGCCCCCTGGCCGCCCCCTCCTGCGGAGGGACCGCCATCGGCACCGGGTCCACCGTCCTTGGTCGACTGGCCGTCGAGGACGTTCGAGCCCTGACCGCCGCCGGAGTTGGAGACGTGCGGCACCGGGCTCTGGCCTGTGAGGTCGAGAACGCCGTCGAACACCGCCTCACCCCTCGCGAACAGCCGCACGGGCTGCGATCCGGTCAGGACCAGCGTCCCGTCGACCTCGATACGCGAGAACTCGAAGGCCTCGCCGAACGGGTTCGCGTCGATGCTGAGCGTCGGCCAGGTGGCTTGCAAGGTGGGGTCGTAGTCCGTGCCGGGGACCGCGTTGGTCATCAGCGGGATCGACTGACCATCGAGGGGGAAGTCCTCGGAGTCCGTGTCGAGCGACACAAACTGCCCCGCCGGGATGACCAGGGGGCCGAGGCGACCGGAGCCACCGCCGTGACCGGCGACAAGTCGCCCGCCGCTCCAGGTTCCACCGCTCGCGCGGGTGTCCTCGTTGTCGGCGGTGGTGAAGTTCTCGAGGATCTGCACCTCCATGACCGGCTGCGTGACCGTGGACAGGATCGAGGTCGAGGGGTTCTCGAGCGCGAGGCCAACGATGTCCAGCAGCTGGCTCGTGACGTTGACCACGATCTTGCGCGGGTTCATCGGGTCGTCTCCGCCCGACGGGAAGTCACCGCCCTCCGGGGTGAACACCGCGGTCGTGCGCAGGAGGTTGTCGAAATCGACGTCGACCGACCAGGCACCGGGCCAGGTGACCTGATCCGACGGGTCATTGAGGTCCCCGTCCGGGTCGATGCGCACCTGCATGGTGTTCGACTGGCCGTTGATCTGGTTGGCCACGGTGGCCTTGTTCATGATGTCGTCGAAGATCAGCACGACTCGGCTGGCTGTCGGCAACTCAGTAGCGCCATTCAGCGGCTGCCCCCCCACGGGCAGATTCGTCACCGGGTCGAAGATCACGCCGCCCGTGACCGGATCCAGCACGGAGGTCACGTAGGCCTCCATCGTCGGCGCGCCGGGGACCGGATCCAGGAGCGGCTCGGTCGTCTGAACCGTGCAGTCCATGCGCGTGGAGTTGTTGCGTCCACTGGCGCTGCGGACGTACGGGCCCGTCGGATCCTGGCCCTCGCCGAGGATCAGGAGCTGGTAGGTCTGATTCGGGTCGAAGCCGAACTCCGGGTTGCCTGGGCCGACGAAGTCGAGGCTCGGGCGGAAGATCAGGTTCCGGGGGTTCGACGGGTCGATGGTGTAGACCCCGCTGGGCACCGTGCCGTTGCCGAGGTTGACCAGGCGGAAGGAGCCCGAGGTCACCGAGCCGATGTTGATCGGCTGGGAGAACTGGATGACCACCTCGGCGTTCTGGCTGATGTTGACCAGCGAGCAGCCGACGACCCCTCCCGCGGAGCCGTTCCCGCACCCGAGGGAGCAGGACACGATGAACATCGCACCGCCGTCGTTGTCGTCGTCGCTGCTGCCGGAGCAGGCGGGGAGGGCGGCGAGGAGGCCGAGGAGGGCGGCTTTGCCGGCGAGGCGCGAGATGTGCGTCTTCATTCGCAAGGGCGTTCGGATTCGAAGGGTCAGGGGGACCGGGGACCGCTGGAGGGTGGCGCCCACTCCCGAGGGAGGGGTGGCGCGCGGTCGACCCGGGGCCGTGGGGCCCAGCAATATAGGTGCCTCCACCGACGGGTTGCTAGCAATTTTGAAACGTCGGTCGAGGCTAGGCAATGCGGGTTGGCCACGGGGGACCACGGCGCGATACTTGCCTGCCGGCCGTTCCCCGGCCCGCCAGCTCCAGTCCACCTCCGATTGCGCGCAGCGACGCGCGCTCCGCAGCCCCGCCACACCACCTCCTGGAGTCCCGAGACCGTGCTTGCACGGACAGTCCGCATGACGAGCCCCTCCGACACGCCCCCCCTCATCCCCTACGACCGCCGCACTTCCGCCCACCGGCGAGGTGCGCAAGCGCACGCTCGCGCTGCCTCGGGACCCCTGGCCCTCGCTCTTCTCACCGGTCTCTTTCTTTGCGCCTGCGAGCCCATCGACGGCGCCGACGCGGAGGGGACCGTCTCCGCCGTGGACACGGACAAGGCCATCGAGCGCTTGATCGAGCTCTCCACCGACCTCGACCCGACCCTGACGAGTGACTACCACGACCGTCACCTGCACGCGCGCCGGGCCTACGTCGAGGAGCTGCGGCGCGCACCGAAGCCCATCGGCCTCGCGGCGCTCGAGACCTTCAAGGACGTCGAGGAGCAGAGCGAGGGCGCCCCGATCCTCGTGCGCGTGAACCTCCTCGACATCGCGGCGCACTGCGCGACCGAGGAGACGGTTCCGCTGCTGGAGACGCTCGTGGTCGAGTACGGCCACCGCATCGACATCCGCACGGAGGCGACGCTGTTGCTCGGCACGGTGGCCCCCGAGCGCGCCGTTGCGATCCTCACTCCGCTGCTGGAACGCACGAAGTCGACCTCGACCCTGCCCGCGGACGAGTTCCTGCTGCAGGCGTACGTGCGCGGCTGCGAGGGATCTGGAACGGATCCGGTTCCGATCCTCGCCGACGTCGCGACGAACATCTTCAAGGAGGACGCGGCGCGGCACCTCGCCGTTCGCGAGCTCGGCAAGCACAAGACGCTGTACGCGCAGCAGGCGCTGCGCTCCATCCTCGTGGAGTCGACAGGCAACGCCTACCTCCGCCGCATTGCGGCCCAGTCCATCCGCGAGGTCTACTCGCGCGAGGAGGCCTGCGAGATCTTCGAGCTCGTCGCCACGATGGAGGCCGACAACAATTTCCTCGCCTTCCTCGCCGACATCATCCAGGACAACTGCGAGTGATCACTGACACCCACTCGCACCTGTTCTGGAAGAACTTCGACGAGGACCGCAGCGCCGTCATCGAGCGCGCACGGAGCTCCGGGGTGTCGCGTATGGTCGTCGTCGGGACCGACCTCGAGACCTCGCGACAGTGCTTCTCGCTGGCGGAAGGCGCGGCGGGTCTCTACCCCACCGCCGGGATCCACCCGCACGACGCGGAAGGCGTGGACGAGACGACGCAGAGCGCGATCCGCGAGCTGTGCGAGCGCGACGACTGCGTCGCGGTCGGCGAGACCGGGCTCGACTACTTCAAGGAGTTCTCCCCGCGGACGGAACAGCGACGCCTCTTCCGCTGGCACCTCGAGCTGGCCCGCGAGCTCGACAAGCCCGTCATCGTTCACTGCCGGGACGCCCACCTCGACACGGTCGAGCTGCTCCGCGAGGTCCCCGGCGTGCGCGGCGTGATGCACTGCTACACCATGGGCACCGAGGAGCTCCCGGCCTACCTCGACCTCGGCTTCTACATCTCGTTCTCCGGCGTGGTCACCTATCCCAAGAACGACGCCAATCGCGCCGCGGCGGCCGCCGTCCCCGAGGACCGCCTCCTGGTGGAGACCGACTGCCCCTTCCTCGCGCCGCAAGCGCGTCGGGGCAAGCGCAACGAGCCCTCGCTCGTCGTCGCGGTCCTCGAGCAGGTCGCCGAGGTTCGCGGCGCCGACTTCGAGGCCCTGGCGCGGCGCACGAGCGACAACGCGGAAGCGCTCTTCCGCCTCTCCTGAGGGGAACGCCGCGCGCATGAACGCGAACGAGGCGCCGTTGCAAGCAACGACGCCTCGTTCTCGAGGGAACCGGCGAGCCGGCTCCTAGACCGGGTTCGCCCTACTGGACGGGAACCCAGGTGTTGCCGTCGACACCCGCAGCGCCAGAGGCGATGGGCGACGACATGTCGGCAGCCGTGAACGCGGCGCTCCAGATCGGGCCACCGTTGGGGGCCTGGTACTGGTTGGCGACAGTACGGTTGTTGTACTGCAGCAGGTCGCCTTCCTGGTTCACGAAGAAGACGCGGTTGCCAGTCTGGTTCAACTGCACCGGCCAGGCGTAAGCCGCCCAGAGGATCTCGGAGTTGTTGGGGCCGGTCGCACCGCCCATGCCACCGCCGTTGTTCTCGGGCAGACCGACGGGCGGCTGGTTGCCGTCCGGCAGGTGCACCGCGAAGCAGTAGCCAGAACGCTGGACGACACCGTTGGCGTCGACGTTACCGAAGGCGCTCGAGAGCACCGGCGGGTTCAGCAGATCGGTGGCCGCGCCAACGGCGGGAACACCGCCGCCAGCGTCGATGCGCATGGCCGTGGTGCCGGCGAGCTCGGCCAGGTAGGCGTACTCACCGCCGCCGTCGGAGTCGCTGTCGATTGCCGCAGAAGATTGGATCTGGGCCTGCGCTGAAGACAGCGAGCGCAGGGTGGCGATGGCCGCCGACTCATTGGCCGCAAGGCGGGCGCTGAGTAGCTTCGGAATCGCGATGCTGGCGATGATCGCGATGATGGCCACCACGATCATGAGTTCGATGAGCGTGAAGCCCGCTCGAGTCCGGTTTCGGATAGTCATGGGTTCGTCGTTGCTTTCCCTCAAGAAGGCCTCCCGGGAGTCGGATCCCGGAGCGACCAATAGTCGTTGGATGTGTGTGACAGGCTGGTGCCTTGCCGCGTTTCCCCAGGGCTTCCCTGCCGAGCCGCTACCCGGACGGATCCGAGTGAACGAGCGCGGAGCTCGAGCCATGAGGGACACTCCCGCCTGCGGCCTTGGCCACGCGGCGCTCGCGTCACAGAACCGGTATCGGCCCGGCCTCACGCGCGTCTTGAATCCTCACAACGCAAACTTCTGGAAAGCCCGAGAAAGCTGTCGCGCGCCGGGCATCCACGACATGAAGGCAGCGGCGGGGGCGCCCGCCGCCCCCCCCCCGGCCCGGGGGGGGCCACGGTGCCGCGGG
>CAYGST010000043.1:11583-16049 GCA_964352415.1 uncultured Planctomycetaceae bacterium
GGGGCGCGCGGGCGCCACGCCGCTGCCGGTGTGGAAACAAGTTCCGAGTGGCCTACTTGCTGGCGCTCAGGTTGCCGACCACGTCCAGGATCGGGAGGAAGACCGAGAGCACGACGCCACCGACCATCACCCCCATGACCGAGATCAGGATCGGCTCGATCAGGCTCGTCAACGACTTCACGGTCGCCTTCACCTGGCTGTCGTAGAACTCGGCGATCTTCTCGAGCAGGTTCTCCAGGGCACCCGACTTCTCTCCGATCGCGATCATCCGCACCACCATGGGCGGGAAGACCGGCGACTCTCCGAGCGGGCCGGAGATCGTGTTGCCGCTTCTGACCGCGTCGCGTGAAGCGTGCACCGCGTTCGAGATCACCTGGTTGCCGGACGTGGCAGCCACGATCTCCAGCGTGCTCATGATCGGCACACCAGAGCGGATCAGCGTCGCGAACGTCCGCGAGAAGCGGGCCAGCGCGACCTTGCTGAACAGCGGTCCGAAGACGGGCACCTTCAGGCTGAACTTGTCGTAGATGAACTGCCCCTTCTTCGACTTCATGGCCATCCAGCCCGCGAACAGCGCCGCGAACATCCCGCCGAAGAGCAGGACCCACTGCGCCCGCATCCACTCGGAGATTCCGAGGACGAACTTCGTCAGCGCGGGCAGCTCGGTGTCGAGCGAGTCGAACACCTGGCGGAAGCCGGGGACGATACCGATCATCAGGAAGGCCGTGATGCCGGTGACGAGGATCAGGGAGATGACGGGGTAGGTCATCGCCGACTTGATCTCGCGCCGCAGCTCCTCCGCCGCCTCGAGGTAGTCCGCGAGGCGTACGAGGATGATGTCCATCTGACCAGAGACCTCAGCGGCCTTGACCATGCTGACATAGAGCTCGGTGAAGGCCTTGGGGCACTGCTCCATGGCTGCGGAGAGGTCGGAGCCACCACGCACCTCCGAGATCATCTTCTCACAGCACGCCTTGAACGGCGGCGACTCCGCCTGTTCGGCGAGGACCTCGAGGCCTTCCAGCAGCGAGATGCCAGCGCCGACCATGGTGGCCAGCTGACGCGTGAACAGCACGAGTTCGACACGCGAAGCGTTCGGCTTCGAGATCAAGAACTTGACTGTCTTGGGGCCCTTGCCGCGTCCGCCGCCGGCTCCCGCGCGGCGTCCGCTGACCTCGTCGATGCTCATGACGACAAGGTTCTGTCGACGGAGCTCGCTGAGGACTTCGTTGCGGTCGCCCGCCTCAATCTCGCCCTCGACGGTCTTACCGCCCGGGCCCTTTGCTGCGTACTTGTAGCTCGTCACGACTGATTCTAGTTTTCGTCACCCAGGGTCACACGCAGCACTTCCTCGATGGAGGTGCGTCCACGCATCGCGTTCAGCAGGCCCACGCGTCGCAGGGTGATCATCCCTGCCTTGACCGCGGCCCTCTTGATGTCATCGACCGAGGCACCTTCGACGACCATGCGCCGGAGATCCTCGTTGAACGAGAGCGTCTCCAGGATCGCGAAGCGTCCCTTGTAGCCGCAGTTGCAGCGGGGGCAGCCTTCGGGATTCGGCCCGAAGAGCTGGTGCTTGCCCAGCTCGCTCTCGAGGAAGCCCAGCTCGAGCAACTTCTTGTCGGGGGGAGAGTCGATCTCGATCTTGCACCCGTCGCAGAGCTTCCGCCCGAGGCGCTGGGCGCCGATGCAGAGGAGCGAGCTCGAGATCATGAACGGGTCGATGCCCATGTCCACGAGTCGCGTCACCGTGCTGGCGGCGTCGTTCGTGTGCAGGGTCGAGAGCACGAGGTGTCCCGTGAGCGCCGCCTTGACGGCGATGTCCGCCGTCTCCTTGTCTCGGATCTCACCGATCAGAACCGCGTCCGGGTCCTGACGCAGGATGGAGCGCAGCGCGCCAGCGAAGGTCATGCCGCGCTTAGGGTTCACGGCGACCTGGTTGATGCCCTCCATCCGGTACTCGACCGGATCCTCGACCGTGGTCACGTTGATCTCGGGCGTCGCGACGCGCTGCACACAGGAGTACAGAGTCGTCGACTTACCCGAGCCCGTGGGCCCGGTGATGAGGAGCATGCCGTACGGCGATTCGATCGCCGCCTGGATGTCATCGAGGGCTTTCTTCTCGTAGCCCATTTGCTCGAGGTTCATCGACATGCTGCCCGCATCGAGAATACGCATGACCGCCTTCTCCCCGCCGACGACCGGCAGGAGCGAGAGGCGGAAGTCGATCTGGCGCCCTTCGAAGCGGATCTGGAACTTCCCGTCCTGCGGGCACTGGCGCTCGGCGATGTCGAGCTGCGCCATGATCTTCAGACGCGATGACAGCGCGTTCAGCAGCTGCTTGGGCGGCCTCATGATCGTCTTGAGGCGGCCGTCGACGCGCAGGCGCACGTAGCAGCCCTTGTCCGTTGGCTCGATGTGGATATCGCTCGCCTTCTCGCGCAGCGCCTGCATCAGGATGACGTTGACGAGCTTGACCGCGGGGGCTTCGTCGCCCGAAGCGTTAGCGAGGTCGATGTCCTCCTGGACCTCCTCCTCGACCGTCTCGATGTTGTTGCCAACGCCGGAGACCTCCTCCAGCAGATCCTCGACCTGCTGAGAGCCCGCGTTGAACGCCTTCTCGATCCCATCGGCCAGGTCCGTCGGGTGCGTCAGCACCTGCTGGATCTGGCAGCCGGTTCGACGGCGCAGGTCGTCCTGCAGGAGGACGTCGAACGGATCACAGACCGCGATCGTGAGCACCTCGCCGTTCAGCGAGAGCGGCAGGATGAACTTCTCGAGGCAGGTGTCCACCGGAATGCGCTCCAGTGCAGACGGGTCCGGGGTGATGCGGCTCAGCTCAACGGGCGGGAGGTTCGACGCTCGCCCGAGCGCCTCCAGCAATGCAGCTGGCGTGAGAACGCCGCCGCTGAGGAGGTTCTCGAGAAGGTTCCCGCCGCGCTCCTTGGCTGCGCTCCAGTCCTCCGTCGTCGCCAGTCCTGCGTCGACCAAGAGCTTCCGAATCTTTCCCGAGACAAGAACCATCAGGCTGCCTTGATCAAGTTCCGCAGTTCACCCGGATCGCTGAGCGACATCTCGGCGTCGACGACGTTCACCAGGCCGGCGCGCACCTGCTCGGAGAGCGACTGGGCCATCGTGCGCATCCCGAGACGGCCGCCCGTTTGGATGTGCGAGTAGACCTGGTGCGTCTTTGCGTCGCGGATCAGCGCTCGCACTCCAGGCGTTGCGGTCATGATCTCGCAGGCCATGATCCGGCCACGGCCGTCGGCGCGCGGAAGGAGCTGCTGGGAGAACACCGCCTCGAGCGAGAACGAGAGCTGCGTCCGGACCTGCGACTGCTGGTGGGACGGGAACACGTCCACGATCCGGTTGATCGTCTGCACGGCGTCCGACGTGTGCAGGGTGCCGAAGGTCAGGTGGCCGGTCTCGGCGAGCGTGAGCGCAGCCTCGATCGTCTCGTGGTCACGAAGCTCGCCGACCAGGACGATGTCCGGGTCCTGGCGGAGTACGCTGCGGAGCGCGTTCGAGAAGGCGCGCGTGTCACCCCCCACTTCACGCTGGGTGACCAGGCACGAGCGGTGATTGTGCGTGAACTCGACCGGATCCTCGATTGTGACGATGTGCGCCTGGCGATACGAGTTGATGTGGTTGATCATCGCCGCCAGCGAGGTCGACTTTCCCGAACCGGTGGACCCGGTGACGAGGATCAAGCCAGCTCGCATCGAGCAGAGCCGTTTGCAGACGTCGACCGGCATCCCGAGCTGTTCGAACTCGGGGATCTCGCTCGGGATCGACCGCAAGACGGCAGCCACGCTGCCCTGCTGGAAGAAGACGTTGGCGCGGAAGCGCCCGTAGCCTTCCAGACCGAACGAGCAGTCGAGTTCCAGGTCGCGGTCGAGGCGCGCGATCTGATCCGCCGAGAGCACGCTCGTCGAGAGGCGGCGAGTGTCGTCGGGGCCCAGGTCTTCGGAGTCGACGGGGAGCAGCATGCCATGCACGCGGATGCGCGGAGGGCTGCCGACCGAAAGGTGGAGGTCGGAACCTCCCTGGCGCACCATCAGCGCCAGGAGCTCGTCCATGGTGATCATCGCGTCTTCTCTCCGTCGGGCTTCCGCAGGGGTTGGTTGCACAGACGCTCCCCCTGAGCGGCCCCGAAGGCCACGAGACGAGGTGGGAGCTTGGTCGATTCCTCCCCCCCATCGGTGATTCCCGGCGCTCGACTGGAGCCGCCTCCCCATCCGAACGCGGGATCCTTGGAATTCCCGCGTTCCTGGGAGAGCCGCGGGGTGGAACTTTCTTCCTGCCTCCGGGCGCGGCGGTCGGGAAACGAGCCCGGGGCGGCTCACCTCTCGGCCAGCCGCCCCGGACACATTCCTGGCGCCGCAACGGCGCACGCTTCGGCTCAGAGCCCGTGAAGGAATCGCTCGCGCTTCTCGGCGCGTCGCGATCGTGTCCCGACAAGGCGC
>CAYGST010000044.1:0-14667 GCA_964352415.1 uncultured Planctomycetaceae bacterium
CGCCGTCTCTGACGCGAGGATCTTGGCCTGCACCGCCATCGCCATGTCGGGAAAGCCGCCACGCCCGCTATGGGCCGCGCGGCGGATCATGGCGCGCGAGGCTTCCAGCGCGATGGCCATGTCGGCAAGCATCCACTGCAGGCCCTGGAACTCCGCGATAGGCCGGCCGAACTGCTCGCGCGACTGCGCGTAGTCCAGCGCGAGATCGAACGCGCCGGTCGCCACGTCCACCTGGTACCAGCCGACCCGCGACGTGTCCGCGACCCCCGAGCCGACGTAGCGCCGCAGGAGCGCGCGCGTCCCCCGCGTCGAGACGATCGTGAGTCCGCTGCGGCCGTTCGCTCCCGTCTCCGCGGACTCGACGTGCAACACGCGCGCCGCACCCGTCGTGAGGTCGAGCGTCCCGACTAGGACCTCGTCGCGCGTGAAGCTGCGGGCGCCCTTGCCCCAAGCGTCACCGCCGCGGTAGACGAAGCTCCCGCGGTTCGCGGTGAAGAGCGCAGTCTGGCCATCGTCCATCACGATCGCGGTCTGGAAGGCGTTGACCTCACCGCGTTCCCTGGCGCAGGCAGGAAGCAGCAGGCCTGCGACCAGGCCGAGGAGGAGGGTCCTTCGAGTGCCGCGCGGGTGTACCTGGAGCTCGTTCATGCCCCTGAGCCTAGCTCGAGCAACAAGAAGCGCGCCCGAGTCCTCCCTAGCCCATCGATAAGCTGAGCGAAGCCCAGCCACCGCGCACGGACGCGCTGCAGCTCAGCCGGCGGCGGAGCTGCCCTGGGCATCCGCCTTCGGCACACGCGCCGCGCCGGGGCGCCGCGGCCCGAGGCGCACCAGCACCGAGCCGATGTCCTCGACCGTCGTGTACCAAACCGGCAGCGCGAGCAGCGTGAAGAGCGTGGACGTCGTGAGCCCGCCGATCACCGCAACGGCCAGCGAGTCGATGTAGGCCCCGGCGACCGTGGCGCCCGCGAGCGCGAGCGGCACGAGCCCGAAGATCGTCGTGATCGCCGTCATCAGCACCGGGCGCAGGCGATTGCCGCAGCCCGTCAGGAGCGCATCGACGCGCGGCATGCCCTCTTGCCGGAGGTGATTGACGTGATCGACCATCACGATGCCGTTGTTCACGACGACGCCGATCAGGATGATCAGACCGACGAACGCGACCATGTCGAGCTCGTAGCCTCCGAACCACAGCGCCCACAGGGCGCCGAAGAACGCGAACGGCAACGTGATCAGGATCGCGAGCGGCTGGGTCAGGGACTCGAACAGCGCGGCCATCAGGAGCAGCACGACGGCGAGCGAGATCAGCGTCCCGCGCCACATGGTCTGCAGGGTCTCGTCGCGCTGGCGACCCCACTCGCCGAAGCTCCAGCGGTAGCCATCGGGCAGCTGCACGTCCGCCATGCGCGCGGCGACGAGGCTCGTCGCCTCGTCGGTCGTCAGCTCCTTGTCGAACTCGACCCGCACGTCGCGCGTGGTCTCGCGATCGGTCCGGTTGATCTGCTGGGGCATGCGCGCGGTCTCGAAGCGCGCCAGCGTGGCGAGCGGGACGAAGTCCTCGGCCGCTCCCTCGCTCGTCACGGGCACCGGGAGGTTGCGCAGGACGCGCATGCCGCCCTCCTCGAGCTGCTCGGGCAGGCCCACGACCATGTCCAGTTCGCCCGCGTCGGTCTGGAAGCGTCGCAGTCGCCGGCCGCGGAACGCGAACCCGACCGCGTCTGCGACGGACTGCGGCGTCACGCCGGCGGCCTTCGCGCGGTCGGAGTCGATGCGGATGCGCAGCTCCTTCTGGCCCTGCGTCCCCGGCCCCCAGACCTCGATCGCCTCGGGCATCTCCCCCATGCGCTGCTCCACGCCCAGCGCGAGGGTCTCGAGGTACTCGGGGTCCTCGCCCGTGATCGCGACCGAGACCATGCGCCGGCCGTCGTTGCCGCGGTTGCGCCAGCTCCACTCCGAGTCGCCCACCTTCAGCTTCACGCCGGGGATCGCCGGCAGGTTGCCGCGCAGCTTCCCGCGCAGCTCGGCCAGCGCCTCCTTGGTCGCCTCGTCGCGCGGCAGGTAGAGGCGCACCATGACGCCGCGGTTCTCGCTGTACCACGAGTACATGCTCTTGTAGGCGAGCTCTTCCTTGCGCTCCTCGAGCCACGCCTCGACCTTGTTGATGTGCCCCTCGAGCACCTCCTTGGTCGACGGATCGTGCACCTCAAAGCGGATCTCGACGCTGTACTCCTGGTCGCTGGTGTCCCCGGTGATCTCCAGTCGCTCGAACGGAATCACTGAGGTCGACGCCAGACCGATCAGCGAGAGGAGCGCCAGGAAGCGGTGGCGCAGCGTCCAGCCCAAGAGCCTGCGATAGCCCGGCGCGACGCGGCGCACCAGGAAGCCCGGCGGCCGCGGCTTCTGCTCGGCGAGGCGCGCAGCTGCGAGCGGGATGAAGGTCAGCGAAACGAGCAGCGAGCAGATGACCGAGAGGCAGATGGTCAACGCGCTCTCGCGCATGCGCAGGACCATGTCGCTCTCCTCCGCCGTGAACAGCCACGACCAGACGATGATCGTCGTCGCGGTCGAGGCAGTCACGGCCATCGCCACGTCGCGCGCGCCGACCTTCGCGGCCTCGCGTGGGTCCATGCCGCCCTCTTGCAGGCGGTGGATGTTCTCCATCACGACGACGGCGTTGTCCACGAGCATGCCCACGCCGAGCATCAGGCCCAGCAGGGTCAACACGTTGAACTCGGAGCCGACCGCCAGCATCCCGCCGCAGGTCACCACGAGCGAGAACGGGATCGCCACGGCGACGATCAGCGTGTTGCGCACGCGCCGCAGGAAGAAGTACAGCACCACGACGGCGAGGATCCCGCCATAGATGCCCGCGTCGCGCAGCCCGGTCAACGCGTGGCGGATCTGCTCACCGGCGTTCTCCCAGATGAGCAGCTGAATGCCCTCGAGGGCGGGGTCGCTCTCGATCTCCTGGATCTTGGCGAGCACCGCGTCGACGGTCTCCACCGTGTTCGCCGACGGCTCCTTGAAGACGTCGATCCCGATGGCGAAGCTCCGATCGAGGTGCCGGCCATAGTTGACGACCGGTTCGCGCGCCTCGACCGTCGCCACGTCCCGCACGCGTAGGCCGCCCTGCAGGAAGAGCTCGCGTACGTCCTCGAGCTCGTCGAAGCGCGCGACGGTCCGCACGTTGTAGCGCACGAGGTCCCCGCGCACAGCGCCGAGGTCCATGTCGAGGTTCGCGGCGTTGATGACTGCCAGTACGTCGTTCGCGCCGAGGCCGTGCGCCTCCAGGGCGTCGAAGTCGAGCTCGACGAAGACCTCCTGCCGCTCGACCCCGTTGAGGCTGACGCTCGCCACCCCTTTGATGCGCTCGAGGGGACGCTTGATGCGACGGTCGAGCAGCTCCCACGACTCCGACAGGTCGCGCTCGGCCGAGATCCGGCCCTGGAGCATCGCGCCGTCGGCCGGGCCGCTGATCTCGCCCTCGATGCGGATGAAGCCGATGCCCTCGGGCAGGAGCGGCCGCGCGCGCTCGACGGCCTCGCGCACCTCCATGCGCTTGACGTCGACGTTGACGCCACGGTTGAAGTTCACCTCGATGCGCGCCTGCCCCGCGCTCGCGCGCGTGCCGATGCGACGCACGTCGGGGATCGCCGCAACCTCCTCCTCGATCGGGACCGCGAGCTCGCGCAGGGTCTCGAGCGGGTGGCTGCCGCTGAACGGCACCTCGATGTCGACCTCGGGCTCGGGCTCGAGCGGCAGGAAGTCGAGCGGCATGCGGAAGATCGCGATCACGCCGAGCACCATCAGGCACAAGAGCAGCATGCACGTGCCCACCGGCCGCTCGATCACCAGGTCGAGGAGCCGCTTCACGAGGCGTCCCTCCCGCCGGCCAGCGCCTCGGTCAGCTCGTCTTCGGGCTCGTCATCCAGATCGAGAGCTCCGTGCACGGGTCGCAGGCGCCCCTTCGCGCGGGTCATCACGCGGTACATGCAGGGAATCACGAGCAGCGTGAGCACCGTCGCCACCGTCAGTCCACCGATCACGGTGATCGCCATCGGCCGGCGCAGCTCGTCGCCGGCCCCGAGGCCGAGCGCCATCGGCACGAGCGCCAGTACGGTTGTCGCCGTCGTCATCAGGATCGGGCGCAGGCGCGCGGCGCCGGACTCCACGATGGCCTGGTCGAGCGGCTCGCCATCGCGTCGACGCCGGTTGATGGCGTCGACGAGCACGATGGCGTTGTTCACGACGATGCCGGCCAGCATGACCGCGCCGATGAGCGCCAGGACGCTCACGCCCTGGCCTGTCAGGACCAGCGCGCCGATCACACCGATCGCGCCGAGCGGCACGGTCAGGAGGATCACGAACGGGTGCACGAGCGACTCGAACTGCATCGACATCACGACGAACACCAGGAAGACCGCGAGCGCCAGGGCGAGCAGCAGGCTCGTCATCGAGCGCTCGAGCTCCTCGTTCTGACCGCCGATCTCGGCCACGGCGCCGTCCGGCAGCACGGCGTCCTTGAGGCGCGACTGCACCTCGGCGATCACGCGTCCGAGCTCGCGGGCGTCGGCGTCGGCGGTCACCCGCGCGACGCGCGCGCCACCGGCGCGGTAGATCGCGGCGGGGCCTCGCTCGATCGAGATGTCCGCGAGAGCGGAGACGGGCACCGAGGTGCCGTCCGGCAGCCGGATATCGAGGTCGCGCACCGCCGCGGCGCGGTCGCGGTCGCTCTCGCTGGCGCGCAGCCGGATGTCGAGCAGCTCCTCGCGCTCGCGGAACTCGCCGACGAGCTGCCCGCGAATCTGCGAGGCGAGCGCCTGGCTGAGGGTGTCTGCCGGAATGCCGAGGGCGCCGCAGCGGTCGCGGTCGGGCACGACGCGAACCTCGGGGCTGCCCGGCTCGACCGTCGTCGTCACGTCGCGCACCCTGGCCACATCGCGCACGAGGGCCATCACGACGCGCGAGGCCTCCTCGAGCGCATCGAGCTCCTCGGCGAAGACCTTGACCTCGATCGGCGGCTGCATCGAGAGTACGGATGGGTGCACGAGCTCGCTCTCGACGCGGGGGAACATCGCCAGGACGTCGCGGACGCGCTCCACCGCGAGCGCCTCGGATCCGGCCTCCGCGCCGTGCGGCAGCACGAAGTTGATCTGCGCCAGGTTCTCGCCGAGCGACTGCCGGCCCGACGCCGTCGAGGGCAGGCTGCCGACGACGGAGAAGATGCGGGCGAAGCTCGGGTCGCCGACGAGCCGCTGCTCGATGTTCCCGACCACTTCGGAGGTGCTCTGGAGCGTCGTCTCCTCGGGCAGCCGGAACTGGAACGCGAACTCGCCCTGCGCGAGGTCCGGCACGAGGTTGGTCCCCAGGCCGCGCCCGACGTGGAGCGCCCCCGCGAACAGAGCGATCGTGATCGCGAGGACGAGCCAGCGCGCCCGCAGCGCCCCGCGCAGGCTCGGCGTGTAGACACGAGCGAGTCCGTCGAACGACCGCGCGAGCGGCCAGGTGACGATCGCGAAGGCGCCCGACACGACCTTCCAGACCCCGAGGATGGCGACCAGCACGAGCGCGAACGCGAGGCGCGCGGGGAACAACAACACGGTGAGCACGCGGCTCACCCAGTGACGTCCGTTCCCGACGGGAGGCAACGTGAACAGCCCGAGGTTCGCGGTGAACGGCAGGCGCTCGTCGCCAGCGGCGCCGACGTCCCACGGGAACAGAGTCTCGCTACCGGAGGTCCACACGTTCTTCGGCTCGAAGGCCGAGAGCGTCGGGATGAGCGTGAGCGAGACGAGCAGCGAGGCCGCCAGCGAGAGGCAGACCGTCAGGGCGAGGTCGTGGAACAGCTGTCCAGCGACGCCGGCGACGAAGACGATCGGGAGGAAGACACTGATCGTCGTCAGCGTCGCCGCGACCACGGCCCCGGTCACCTCGCCCGCTCCGCGCGCCGCGGCCTCGGCCCGCGAGAGCCCGAGCCTTCGGTGCCGGTCGATCGCTTCGAGCACGACGATCGAGTTGTCGACCAGCATCCCGACGCCGAGCGCCAGGCCGCCTAGCGACATGATGTTGAGCGAGACGCCCGCCTCGGAGAGCGGCAGGAACGAGGCCACGACCGAGGTCGGGATGGAGACCGCGATGATGACGGTCGCGCCGAGGTCGCGCAGGAAGAAGTACAGCACGAGGACCGCGAGCAGCCCTCCCCACAGCGCAGCCGAGAGGACCTGACCGACGGCTTCGCCGATGTAGAACGACTGATCGTCCAGGAGCGTCAGCTCGATGTCCTCGGGAAGGTCCAGGCGCAGCCGCTCGACCTCTTGGCGGATCGACGCTGCGACCTTCATCGTGTTCGCCGAGCCCTCGCGGTGCAGGGCGAGCTCGATGCCCTCGCGGTCGCCCGTGCGCGTGATGATGTCGCGATCCCTGTGGCCGCGGACGACGCGCGCGATGTCCTCGACTCGGACGCGGCCCTGGGGGGTCTCACGCACGATCGTGCGCCGGATCTGGTCGAGGTCGTCGAACTCGTGCAGCGTACGCACGAGGTAGATGGCGCCCCAGTCCTGGACCGTGCCACCGGGCCGGTTCACGTTCTCCGCCTGCAGGGCCGCGCCGACGTCGGCCATCGAGAGCCCGAGCGCCGCGAGGCGATCGATGTCGACGTTCACGTGCACCTCGGGGTCGAGTCCGCCGCGCACCTTGGCGGCGGCCACTCCGCGCAGCGCCTCGAAGCGCGGCTTGATCCAGCGCTCGGCGAGCTGGCGCAGGTCGTCGAGGGGACGCTCGCTCGCGAGCGACAGGCGAACGATCGGGTCGAGCGACGGATCGAAGCGCAGCACGCGCGGCACGTCGGCCTCGAGCGGCAGCTGGACGAGGCCGAGCTTCTCGCGCACGTCGAGCGACGCGAAGTCCATCTCCTCGCCCCAGTCGAACTCGAGAACGACTTCCGAGATGCCCGCCCGCGACGTGCTGCGCAGGTCGCGCACGCCCGGGATGACGCCGACCGCTTCTTCGACGGGCCTGGTGATGAACTGCTCGACGGAGTCCGGCGCGGCGTCCGGATAGCTCGTCTGGATCGTCAGGGTCGGGTACGCGACGTCGGGCAGCAGCTCGACGGGAAAGCCCGCGAGCGAGAGGAAGCCGAAGACCGCCAGCGCGATCGTCCCCATGAGGATGGTGACGGGGCGGCGAACCGCGAGTTCCGGGAGCGCCACGGCCCTACTCCGTGCCCGCGGGAGCGCCGAGGTCCGCCGCGGGAACGGCACGTGTCTCCTCGAGGATCAGGATCGGAGCGGCGTCCGAGAGGGCCGACGCACCGAGCACGACGAGTCGATCGCCCTCGATCAGCTCGCGGGCCCCGACGCTCGCGGCGATCTCGACGAGATCGCCGCCCTCGTAGCCGAGTGTGATCTCGACCGCCTCCACCTGTTCGCCGCCATCCGCGACGCGGTACACGAGCCAGCGCCTGCCTTCGGCCACCAGCGCGGAGCGCGGCGCGACGAGCGCGTCCTCGTGCACGTCAGTGACGATCTCCACCTCGACGAAGGCCCCCGGCCGGAGCTGCACGTCGCGATCGACGGCCACGGTCACCTTGACCGTCCCGGTCGCCGGATCGACGAGCGGCGCGAGGCGCTCGATGCGCGCGGCGACGACCTCATCGAGCTCGTCCGCGCGCAGCCACGCTTCCTGACCGCCGGTCAGCCGCGCCACGTGCCGCTCGGGCACGCGCACGTCGGCGTAGAGCGGGTCGACGTCCGCGACGTCGTAGATCTCGGTCCCGTCCGCGACTGTCCCACCGGCGTCGATGTAGCGCACGAGCACGAGGCCGTCGAACGGCGCCTTGATGACGGTGCGCTCGAGGTTGAGCTGCGCCACGGCCAGGTCGTTGTTCGCCTCGCGCACTTCGCGGCGCACGAGCTCGACGTCGTTGTCGCTGACGATGTTCTGGGTGTTGAGCTCGGTCTGGCGCACGAACTCGCGGGTCTTGATCTCCACGACCGCTTCGAAGCGAGAGACGGCCAGCTCCTGCTCGTCGTTCTCGAGGCGCGCGATCACCTGCCCCATCGTGACGCTCTCACCCTCCTCCACCAGCAGCTCCTCGAGGACCCCGCGGGTCCGCGACGTGACGGTCGCGCGCTTCTCGGCGCGCAGCGTGGCGCTGGTCGAGTAGGCGGAGCGCATGTCCTCGCGGACCAGGGGCGCGACGGAGACGTGGATGGGCTCCAGAGCGGGCCGCGTCGAGGCGGCGACCTGCGCCGACTCCCCCTCCGACCCGGGCGCGCAGGCCGCCAGGAGGGCGAGGGGGAGCAGCGCGGAGCGCATGAGAATCGAGGTGGATCGGGGCATTCGGGGGCTGTTTGGGGGACCGCGGCTACGATTGCGTAGCCGACAAGCTCACTACTATACCAGCCGGTGCGAAGCCGACGCGTGACGTGGGTTCGCGCGCGAGACAGCGCGGATGCGGTTGGGCAGCGCTGGATTCGGCGCACCAGATCATCGCCCTGCTCGATTGCTCCCGAGCGGGAACCGCGCCCCCCCCTGATCCCGACGGAACTCGAACACGCGCTGGCGGGGCGGCGCGGGAGACCGCCCGTCCGCGAGAGCAGGTCCGGGAGCGGTCCACCACCTCGCGGACCTGGACGGCCGCTCGCTGCCGCTCAGTCCGTGCGCCGATAGAGCACGAACGTCAGGTCGTCCGGCTTGCTCGGGTCGGGCCCTTCCAGGGTCGCCATCCGGTGACGGGCGAGGCGCGCGAGCTCGCGACCGCAATCGAGCAGCGGGCCGCTGCGGACGATGGCAATGAGCTCGTCCACCGCGAGGTTGTCGGCGAGTCCGTCGCTCGCCACCAGCAGGGTGTCGCGCCGAGCGACAGGGATCGACCCCGAGATCTCGAGACGCATGCTCTTCGTTCCGACGAAGTTGGAGACGAGGTGCCGCTCTTCGTGGTGCAGCGCCTCGGACTCGTCGAGGAGGCCCGACTCGACCGCGTAGCCCGTCGGGCTGTGCGCGATCGTCAGCGTCTTGATCTGCCCGCGCTGGCCGACGTGTAGCCCCATCGCGTCGCCGACGTGAACGATCCTGGCGGCTCCTTCCCGCAAGAGGATCGCGGCCAGGGTGGCGCCCGCGCCGACGCCGAGGCCGAGCACGTCGCGGTTCGCGGCCTCGATGGCGTCGAGCGTGGCGTTGCGCAGGCGCTCGCCATGCTCGGCTCCGTCGCGGAGCCGTCGCTCGAGAGCTTCAAGGGTGAGCTGCGCCGCCTTGTCGCCCGAGCTCTGGCCTCCCATGCCATCGACGACGGCGAGCAGCCCCCCTGCGGGGTACGGCAGAACGGCCGCTCCGTCCTCGTTGAACGACTTCTCCGGCGCCGCGCGCGAGAACGCGACGACCTCACCGCCGTGGAAGGCGACGTGGGCCGGTTCGTCGTCCAGCCGGCCGCGCAGGATCGTGCCCGCATTGCCTCCCGGGGTCTTGGCGTCGGCAGCGCTCATCGTAGGGCCCTTCGCTCAAGCTTCCGGAACGCCTGCAGCATGGGGACCGCGGTGGCGAAGCGCCTGGCGTCGTCCACGGCGAGTGACTTGCGCACGAGGCGCACGAGATCGGGGTGATAGGCGCGCTCGGCCTTCGCGGCGCTCGGCAGCGGCCAGCGGAACGGCCACTGCGGCAGCTCGCCCGACATCAGCTTCCAGAGGATCAGCCCGGCCGCGAAGACGTCCGAGCGCAGCGAAGGCTTGCCCAGCGCCTGCTCCGGAGCGAGGTAGCCGACCGTGCCCGAGCCCGAGCCCGTGATCGTGCGCTCGTGGACGCGCGCGAGCCCGAAGTCCGCGAGCCGCAGGCGGTTCTCCGCGAACAGGATCAGGTTCTCCGGCTTGATGTCGAGGTGCACGATCCGGCGGCGGTGGGCGCAGGCGAGCGCCTCCAGCAGCTGGCCCATGAACGACAGCGCGGTCTTGCGCGCCATCCGCCGCTTCATGCGATCCTCGAGGCTCTCGAGGCCGAGCGGCGTGACGATGACGAAGCGCCCATCGATCGTCCCCGCCGTCTTGATCGAGAGGATGTTCGGGTGGTCGAGCTGCGCCACGACGCGCACCTCACGGCGGAACGTGTCCAGCGTCGATGCATCGAGGATGTCCTGGAACGGGACCTTCAGCGCGACCCGAATTCCCTCGACCGTGTCGTAGGCCCGAAACACGTCGGCGAAGCCCCCGGACGAGAGCTTGCCCTCGATGCGGTACTGGCCGAGCATCTGCCGCCTGCGCAGCGGCGGTAGCGGCGCAGGCGGCTGCTTCGCGGGGAGCTTCTTGGCGGTAGCCTTCTTCTTCGGACGGGCGGTCATTGCGGGGTGAGAGTAACCAATACGGAGTCGAGCACCTCGTCGTTGCCGAGGTATCCGGCTGCCCCACAGCGACGCCGAGGTGTGCGGCTGCGCCCCGCAATGGCCGACTCCGCCAGGTTGATTCCCCCGGCGGCGTGGCGCGCTCGGTTCTCGCTACGGACCTGCCGGGTGAGCGACGAAGCTCAGTGGACCGGCGTGGTTGTATCGTCCCGTTGCACCGATTTTTGCTCACGAGGATCGCCGCTTGGACTCCAGAATCCCTCGAATGAAGATCACCGCGCTCCCCGGTTGGCTCGGCCACCTGTTCGCCCTCGGACTGGTCGCTCCGCTCAACGCGCAGGACGTCCTTCCGTTCCCGCCGACGCCCTCAGGGTCGAAGCCCGGCGTCACGATCGAGGGGTCGAACTACAGCAAGCGCGTCGAGCCGCGAAGGCTTCCCGAGGACGCCCCGAACATCCTCATCGTCCTGATCGACGACGTCGGCGCCGCGCTGCCGTCGACCTACGGCGGCGAGGTCCGCACTCCGACGCTCGACCGCGTCGCGAGCCAGGGCATCTCCTACAACCGCTTCCACTCGACGGCGATGTGCTCGCCGACGCGCGCCGCGCTGCTCACCGGCCGCAACCACACGCGCGTGGGAAACGGGCAGATCAGCGCGATCGCCAACGACTTCGACGGCTTCAGCGGCGTCATCCCGAAGAGCTCCGCGACGATTGCCGAGGTGCTCAAGGCCTACGGCTACAACACCGGCGCCTGGGGCAAGTGGCACAACACGCCGGAGGAGCAGATCACGTCGAAAGGCCCCTTCGAGTTCTGGCCCACCGGCTACGGCTTCGAGTACTTCTACGGGTTCCTCGCCGGTGAGGCATCGCAGTACGAGCCGACGCTGGTGCGCAACACAACCTATGTCGACCGTCCCGAGACTTCGGGCGGCAACGAGCACTACCACCTCTCCGAGGACATCGCCGACGACGCGATCACCTGGCTGCGCGAGCAGAAGGCGTACGCCCCGGACAAGCCGTTCTTCATGTATTGGGCGCCCGGAGCAGCGCACGGCCCCCACCACGTGATGAAGGAGTGGGCCGACAAGTACGCGGGCCAGTTCGACGACGGCTGGGACGCGTACCGGCTGCGGGCCTTCGCTCGTCAGAAGCGCATCGGCTGGATTCCCGTCGAGGCCGAGCTCACGCCACGCGCCGAATCGATGGCGTCGTGGGAGTCGATCCCCGAGTCCGAGAGGCCGTTCCAGCGGCGCCTGATGGAGGTGTTCGCGGGCTTCGCCGAGCACGCGGACGCTCAAGCCGGCCGCCTTCTCGACGAGATCGAACGCCAGGGCGAGCTCGACAACACGATCGTCCTCTACATCTGGGGCGACAACGGTTCGTCGTCGGAGGGCCTCTACGGAACGATCAGCGAGCAGCTCGCGCAGAACGGCATCCCGACCGAGATCTCGCAGCACCTCGATGCGCTCGAAGAGCTGGGCGGCCTCGACGCGCTCGGCACGGCGAAGACGGACAACATGTACCACGCGGGCTGGGCCTGGGCCGGAGCGACGCCTTATCAGGGAACGAAGCTGCAGGGCGGGTACTTCGGCGGAACGCGTCAACCGATGGCCATCGCGTGGCCACGTGAGATCGAGGCGGACTCCACGCCGCGGCCGCAGTTCCACCACGTCATTGACCTGGCGCCGACGTTCTACGATCTGCTCGAGATTCCCGCGCCGCAGATCGTCAACGGCTTCGCACAGGACTCGATCGACGGCGTCAGCATGGTCTACACCTTCGACAACCCCGCGGCCGAGGGCACGCGCACGACGCAGTTCTTCGACATCATGGCCAGCCGCGGCCTTTACCACGAGGGCTGGTTCGCGACCGCGCGCGGTCCGCGAGAGCCTTGGGTCGGTGGCATTCCTCCGGGCATCCGTGAGTGGTCGCCGCTGACCGACACGTGGGAGCTGTACCACATCGACGAGGACTGGACGCAGGCTCGCGATCTTGCGGGCGAGCACCCCGAGAAGCTCGCGGAGCTGAAGGCACTGTTCCTGACGGAGTCGGCCAAGAACAAGAACCTCCCGATCGGCGGCGGCCTGTGGTCCACGGTCTTGTTCCACCCCGAGGATGCACCCGCGTCGCGGCTGACGGAGTGGACCTTCGACACGCCCCTCACGGGCATGCCCGAGTCCGCCGCTCCGAAGCTCGGCAAGGTCAGCAGCCTCGTGACGATGGAGCTCGACGTGCCTGAGAATGCGAACGGCGTGCTCTACGCCCTCGCGGGCTTCTCAGGCGGCGTCACCTGCTACGTCCGGGACGGCGTCTTGTGCTACGAGTTCAACCTGTTCGAGGTCGAGCGTACGAAGGTCCGCTCGAGCGGCGCTCTGCCCACCGGAGCCGTGACGATCGAGGTCGAGTCGAAGCTGCAGAAGGCGATCGGCGGCCCCATGGACGTGACCCTGCGCGTCAATGGCGAGGTCGTCGGCCAGGGCACGGTGCCGCGCGCGATGTCGCTGCACTTCACCTCGAACGCGACCTTCGACATCGGCACCGACCGCGACTCGCCCGTCTCGCTCGACTACTACGACGACGCGCCATTCTCCTTCGAGGGCACGATCGGCAAGACGCACATCGAGTACCTCGACGCGCAGTGAACCCCGCACGGTGACGGTGACCTGCTGCGTGCAGGAGTCGAGCGGAGCCGACGGCTAGTCATATCGCTTTTCAATAAATTCCGCTGGACTAGCGGGCCCCTTGGCGTTATTGTTTTTCGATATACACCCGCCCTGGTGGGGCAACAGGGCCGCATTCGTCTCCCTCGCATCCTCGAGCTGCTCGAGACCGCCCCAACCGGACGGCAAAGGAGCAGGGCGTCGCCCTGGCGTCCGCCAGGCGGCCCACGCTCCCCACGCTCCCCACGCTCCGACCCCAAGAGAGCCCCCATGACCAAACGCTCCCCCGATCCCCTGCTCACCTGCGCGCGCCTGCTCCTCGGGCTACTCATCGGCCTCGTCAGCATTGCCGGGGTTCTCGTCGCCATCGGCGTCGTCGCCGTATTGACCGTGCAGCGCGCCGAGATCGTGGCAGACGTCGCCGCGGCCGAGCTACCGGCCGCGGCGTACTGGGGCGTCGTCGCCGGGCTGGTCGGCGTCGCGCTCGTGCTCTTCCTGGGGCTCCGCTTCCTGCTCGAGCTGCGCGTGATCGTCACCTCGGTCGATCACGGCGATCCGTTCATCGCTGAGAACGCTCAGCGCCTCGCGCGAATGGGTTGGCTGGCGCTCTGGATGCAGCTCCTGCTACTGCCGCTCGGCATCGCCACCGAGCAGCTCGGTGAGCTCACGGACGGCGGCTCGGACCTCCGCGCGTCGAGCGCGGGCCTCCTTCTCGCCTTGACGCTCTTCGTGCTCGCGCGCGTCTTCCGCATCGGTGCCGAGATGCGCGCAGACCTCGAGGGCACGGTCTGATGCCGATCCAGGTCAAGCTGGAGGAGCGCCTGCGCGAACGCAAGATGACGCTGACCGAGCTGTCCGAGCGCGTCGGACTCACGCTCGCCAACCTCTCGATCCTCAAGACCGGCAAGGCCAGGGCAATCCGCTTCTCGACCCTCGAGGCGATCTGCCGCGAACTCGAGTGCCAGCCTGGAGAGCTGCTCGGGTACGTCGAGGGGAGCTGAAGCGTCTGCCGGACCGGGGAGCGCCTCTCGCGTGCCTCCTGGTCCGTCGCGTGGCAAGATCGTGGCCGACATCGCCTCCCGCGCAGGCACGCAGGCCACCCAAGCATCCACGAGCAACGCGAAACCCGGCGATCCCCCTAGAGCTCAGCCAACCCACCCCGACCACGGCGCGCGTCGTGCGCGTGTTCGACGCCCCCATTCCGCTGATCTGGCGCGCGCACACCGAGCCCGAACTCGTGAAGCAGTGGATGACCGGTCCGCACGGCAACTCGATGCCCGTCTGCGACATCGGCCTGCGCGCTGGCGGCAAAGGGCGCTTCGTCCTGAAGAGCCCCGAGTTCGAGATGGGCATCGACACCGAGTACCTCGAGGTCGTCCCCGGCGAGCGCCTCGTTCACACGGAGGACTACGAGGGCTGGCCGGAGGGTCGCTGCACTTCGATGGCGCGGCTCGAGGAGATCGACGGCCAGACTCAGCTCACGCTGGAGCTGCAGTACCTCACCACCGAGGCGCGCGACGCCGTTCTGGATTCGGGCATGACGAGCGGGCTGGAGGCTTCCTATCGCAAGCTCGACGCGCTCCTCGCGCAGAGCGGCTCGATGTCCTGACCGCGGCGCTCGCCGCACCCCGAATCCAAGGGGCCACGCTAGACTCGACGACATGCGACGCTGGCTCTCCTC
>CAYGST010000044.1:14677-16035 GCA_964352415.1 uncultured Planctomycetaceae bacterium
GGGGGGGGGGGGGGGGGGGGGGGGGGGCTGTTGGGTGGGGGGGGGGGGGCGGCCCACGCGGTGGTGCGCGAGCACTGCGCGAGCTGCCACGGCGGCGACCGACCGAAGGGCCGGCTCGACCTCGAGAGCTTCGACGCGGAGCGGGCGACTCCCGAACGACTCGCCGATCTGCTCGAGCGCGTGCGCAGCGGCGAGATGCCTCCGCCGGAGGAGGACGAGAACGAGTCCGCGGACGCCGCTGGCGTCTTCGACGAGGCCCTGCGCGCCCAGGTCGTCGCCGACCTCGAGGCGTGGCTCGCCGAGCTCGCGCCCGACCCCGGGCGGCCGACGCTGCGGCGCCTGAACCGCGTCGAGTACGGCAACGCCGTGCGCGCTCTGCTGGACATCGCGATCGAGGTCGAGCGCGACCTGCCCGAGGATGCGAGCTCGGAGGGCTTCGACAACCAAGGCGACGTGCTGTTCATCACGCCGCGCATCGCCGAGCTCTTGTTCGACGCCAGCCAGCTCGCGATCCAGGAATTCGTCGAGCGGGGCGGGCCGCAGCGCGCCGGCCTCGCGGCCCAAGGCGACGTCAGCGCTGCGATCTCGGCCTTCCTCGAGCGTGCGTTCCGCCGGCCCCCAACGGAAGGCGAGGTGCAGGATCGCGCTGCGCTGCTCGCACGCGAAGACGGCGCGCGCGCGTTCGTCGCCAGCGTGCTGCTCTCGCCACACTTCCTCTACCGGGTGGAGCGCGACCTCGACCTGGAGCTCCCATGGCGCGTCTCGGCCTGGGAGCTCGCGACCCGACTCTCGTTCTTCCTGTGGGCCGCTCCGCCGGACGACGAGCTGCGCGACGCCGCGCGCGACGGGAGCCTGCTCCAGGACGACGTGCTCGCAGCCCAGGTCGAGCGCCTGCTGGACGACCCGCGCAGCGAAGCGCTGGCGACGCGCTTCGCCGCGCGCTGGCTGGGCTTCGCCGACCTCCTCACGCTCGGCGTCGACACGCGCCGCTTCCGCGGCACGAGCACGCGGCTCAAGCTCTCGATGATGGAGGAGAGCACGCGCTTCTTCGATGCGCTCGTGCGCGAGGACCGCAGCCTCCTCGAGCTCGTCGACTCCGACTCGACCTTCCTCGATGCGACGCTCGCGAAGCACTACGGCATCGAAGGCGTGGAGGGGCGCGAGCTGCGGCGAGTCGTGCTCGCCGATCGCCGCCGCGGCGGCGTCTTGACCCAGGCGAGCGTGCTGACCGTGACGTCGCAGCCCCTGCGAACGAGCCCGGTCGTGCGGGGCGCGTGGATCCTCGACCGCCTCTTCGGCGCACCCTCGCCTCCCCCGCCGCCGAACGCCGGCAACCTTCCGGCCGACGACCAGCAGGA
>CAYGST010000045.1:0-11939 GCA_964352415.1 uncultured Planctomycetaceae bacterium
TCTACGCCGAGGTCAAGGGCTACGGCTCGACCGACGACGCCTTCCACATCACCGCTCCGAAGGAGGACGGCATCGGTCCGAATCGCGCGATGAAGCTGGCTCTCAAGCGCGCAGGGATCGCGGCTGAGGACGTCGACTACATCAACGCGCACGGAACCAGCACGGCCTACAACGACGCGATCGAATCGCGCGCGATCCGCCTGACCTTCGGTGGTCACGCGGACAAGCTCGCTGTCTCGTCGACCAAGTCGATGGTCGGCCACCTGCTCGGCGCCTCGTCGGCCCTCGAGCTCGTCGCGACCTCGCTCTCGGTGCACCACGGCATGGTGCACCCGACGCGCAACTACACGACGCCGGACCCCGACTGCGACCTCGACTATGTGCCCGGTGAGGCTCGGGAGATGAAGGTGCGCAACGCGCTCTCCAACTCCCTCGGCTTCGGCGGACACAACGTCTCGATCTGCATCGGCCAGCTCGGCTGAGCCGGGAAGTTCGGCCTGCGGCAGCCCGCGAGCGGGCACGGCCCGGGCTCGGGAATCGACGGGCCTCCCGCTCGCCGGGGGGCGCGCCAGGTTCCGGCGCGGGCGCAGCGGCCCGCGCCTGCAGGCGTGCTAGAGTACGGACCGGCGCATGGGCGCCGATCCCCCGCATCCCAACCGTTCCCGTTTCGGCCGCGCGACGCGCCGAGAGGAGAGTGCCTTGCAGCAGAAGTTCAAAGAGCTCCTTCACGAGTACAAGAAAGAGGTCTTCCGGGCCGAGCACGACCCGAAGAGCATCGAAGAGATCACGTCGGAGGCACTTCACGTGACCGAAGACGTGCTCGCGCAGAAGTACAAGTATCACTTCCACCAGATGGCGGACGCATCGCGCGCCGACATCATCAACATGATCAACAACTACACCCGCGAGGCGATTCTGCCGCCGCTGGTGGAGTCGCTGGTCGCGCGACAGGTCGTCCAGGACAAGAAGATCGAGGCGCTGGTGCACCTCGTTGAGCAGCTCTTCGAGTCGCTCTCGAACGACCAGGGCCAGGCCGTCTAGCGACAACCGCGCGACCTCGGCGCGCTTGCGAGCGGGGCGAGGTCACGCGGACGGCCGCACTCACACAGGAGCAGCATGGGCGCGCACGACGCGCTGCGCGCGCGCGCGGCGGAACACGGCCAGTCACAGGTCTTCGCGTTCTGGGAGAGCCTGGACGAGGCGGGGCGCGCGCGGCTCGTCGCGCAGGTGAGCGAGGTCGACTTCTCGCTCGTCACGCGCCAGCAGGCGCTGCTGGACGGCGGGGGGGCCTCGCAGGCCCCGGAGTTCGAGCCGCCCGAGCTGGTCGGTCTGGAAAGGGACGACAGCACGGAGCAGCGCGTCGCTGCCGCGCGAGAAGCCGGTGAAGCACAGCTCGCGCGCGGCGAGGTTGGCTTCCTGCTCGTCGCGGGCGGGCAAGCCTCGCGCCTCGGCTACGACGGGCCCAAGGGCGCCTTTCCCGTTGGACCCGTCAGCGGACGCACGCTGTTCGAGCTCCACGCGCGACGCCTGCGCGCGGCGGAGGAGCGCCACGGAACTCGCATCCCGTGGTACGTCATGACCTCGAGGGCGAATGACGCGGCGACGCGCGAGTTCTTCGGTCAGCACGACTCGTTCGGGCTCGCCCCCGAGCAGGTGATGTTCTTCGAGCAGGCCATGATTCCGGCCCTCGACCTCGAGGGCCGCATCCTGCTCTCCGCGCCCGATTCGCTGTTCCTGGCGCCGAACGGGCACGGCGGGACGCTGGCGGCCCTCGCCTCATCGGGGGCGCTGGCCGACGCGCGCGCGCGAGGCCTGCGGACCTTCTCCTACTTCCAGGTCGACAACCCGCTCGTGCGGCCCGCGGACCCGATCTTCCTCGGCCTGCACGGCGCGTCGCGTGCACGCATGTCGAGCAAGGTCGTCGCCAAGCGTGACGCGGACGAGAAGGTCGGCGTGATTGGCAAGGTCGACGGGCAGCTCGGCTGCATCGAGTACTCGGACCTGCCCGCGGAGCTGCGCGAGGCGCGCGACCCCCAGGGACGCCTGGTCTTCCGGGCCGGCAACATCGCCGCGCACCTGCTCGAGCTGGACTTCGTCGAGGAGCTGACCCGGGAGGGCCTCGAGCTCCCCTGGCACGTCGCGCGCAAGCGCATGCGCGCGCTCGACGAGGGCGGTGAGCTCGCCGACGTCGAGGGCGTGAAGTTCGAGCCGTTCATCTTCGACGCCCTGGGCCGCAGCCCCGAGAGCGTGACCTTGGAGGTGGAGCGCCGCCTGGAGTTCAGCCCGGTGAAGAACGCCGAGGGCTCCGATTCGCCGGCGAGTGCGCGTCGCGACCTGTGCACGCTCTTCGGTGGCTGGGTGGCCGCGGCGGGGGAGGAGCTCCCCGCGCCCGACGCCGAGGGCACTCCGCCGGTGGAGGTGGATCCGCTGCTGGCTGAGGACGAGGCGAGCTTCGTCGCCCTGTCGGAGCGGCCCGTGAGGCGCGACGACGCCGGCCACCTCTACGGGCGCTGAGCGCTCGCGTAAGAGGCCCATGCCGATCAGCGATCCGGACGCCGGCAGCCCGACTGCGGTGGTCGTGATCGGCGCGGAGGGCCGCTTGGGTCGACACGCCTGCGCGCTCCTCGAGAGCGATGGGCGCTACCGCCTCGCCGCTCGCTACGCGCGAGGCGGTTGGAACGAGTCTGCGCTGCGAGCGTCCGGTGCGACGGTTGGGCTCGACCTGACGGTGGCCGGCCTCGGCGCGGCGCACGGCCTGGCGCTCCTGCGCGCCGGCCTGCGGCCGGTGATCGGCACCAGTGGCGTGTCCCTCGACGAGACGGCCGATCTCGACGCCGTCGCCCGCGACCTCGGCCTCGGCGGGCTGGTCGTGCCAAACTTCTCGGCGGGCAGCTGGCTCCTTCAGCGAGCAGCGGAGGAGGCCGCGCGCTTCTTCCCGCGCTCGGCGATCGTGGAGAGTCACCACGAGGACAAGCGCGACGCGCCCTCGGGGACCGCCCGGGACACGGCGGAGCGCATGGCGGCGGCGCGCGGCGCGGACTCGTCGGAGGACGTTCCGATCCACTCGCTGCGGCTGCCAGGGGTCCTGGCCAACCAGGAGGTCGTGTTCGGCGGTCGTGGGGAGGTGCTGCGCCTGCGGCACGAGACCTACGGCCTCGAGTGCTACGACGCGGGACTGCTGTCGGCGCTGCGCTACGCGGAGGACGCCAGCGGGGTCGGGCGGGGCCTCGGTCTCGCCTTCGAGCGGCACGGCTTCCTCTAGGGAGCCGGCAAACCTCGTAGGGAGGCCAGGCACCCGCTCGCCCGAGCCCCGCGGCGCCTTGATTTGGCCCCCCGCGTGCGTAGGCTGGGCCCCCCGAGCCAGGGTGGCGGAATTGGTAGACGCGGTGGATTCAAAATCCACTTCCCGCAAGGGAGTAGGGGTTCGAGTCCCCTCCTTGGTACCACTCGCTCGAACGCTCGCCCGTCCACGTCACGCCGAGGAGTCCGCCAGGTGCAGGAGCAACTCGAACGCGCCACACGAGATCCACTCTCGGAGGCGCTCCTGCCGGTGCTCGTGCACCGGATGAACAACACGACCCAGCTGCTCTCGAATCTCCGCTCCGTGCTGCAGCACGCCGCGGGGCGGGACTGGTTGGGAGAACGCGCCGAGGACCTCGCGGTCGCGTACCGCGACCTCGACGACGCGGGCTATCTGATGGCCGTGCTGGCGTCCGCCTCGGGCGCGGACCTCCTGCTCGAGCGCCGCGAGACGCGCGGCGTCGCGCTGATGGTCACGGCGGTGGGGGAGGGCGTCCGCCGAGAGGGGGGGACCTTCCGCGAGGCCGCGCGGCCCTTGCCGGACCAGGCGCCCGGCGTGGAGGATGGCTGGCAGCTCGCCTGGGGATTCGGCGCCCTGCTCCTGCTCTCGGCTCGGGCCTGTGGAGCTCAAGGCACGACGTTCGAGTGGCAGCTCTTGGAAGATTCCGAGGCCTGGGTGCTTGTGGGCTCCTGCGTTCCGAGCGATGAATTCGCCAGTCTGGCACCGACGCTCGCGGCGCGCCTGCCCGAGGCGGCCCTCGACGTCCGGCGTGAAGGCTGGAGCTGGCGCCTGCCGGCCGCCTGGCTGCGCGCGACACCGGACTGAATCCGAGACCCACGACCATGAGCTGGCTTCCCAATCGCTTCGGCCCAGGCACGGCCAAGGCACCCTTCGGTGACCCCGAGCGCGTCGCCGCCGTGGAGGCCGTGCTGGAGCGTCTGCGGCCGTACTTCAAGGCCGACGGAGGCGACATGCGGCTGGTGCGCGTGGACGAGTTCGGCTTCGTCGAGGTCAGCCTGCACGGCGCCTGCGACGGCTGCATGGCGAGCACGCTGACCCTGCGCGGCGCGCTCGAGCCGGAGCTGCGCCGCGAGCTCGATTGGTTCGAAGGGCTGCGCGTCGCCGCCTGACGGGTGCGCCATTCGTGCCGCGCTCGTTCTTACGGGCGTCGCCGTCGCAGCGATCAGGATCCGGACGGACTCCGCGCGGGCGCACTGCGACCTTCCGAGCGCAGCTCCTCGAGCATCGCGTAGAGCCGCCGGACGACCTCGGGATGCTCGGCGGCCAGGTCGTTGGTCTCACCGAGATCGGCGTCGAGATCGTAGAGCTGAAACGGCTCGCCGAAGGGTGCGCCCTTCGGCGCCTCGCGCCCGCCCGAACCATTGCCGCAGACGAGCTTCCAGCGCCCCTCGCGGATCGCGAACATCCCCGCGACGGAGTGGTGAACGATCGGAGCGGCGCGGGGCGCGCCCGCTCCACGCAGCGCCCCGAGGAAAGAGAGGCTGTCTTCGGCCTCGGCGTCCGTCAGCGTGAGCGCGAACGCCTCGGCCACGGTGGCGTACACATCGGTCAGGCAGACGGGTTCTGAGCTCTCTTCACCCGCAGCCACGTGCCCCGGCCAGCGAACCACGAGCGGGACGCGGTGGCCCGCCTCCCAGATGTCCGCCTTGGTCCCGCGCAGCGGCCCGTTCGAGCGGTGTCGGTTCGTGTGGTAGGCCTGCACGCTCGAGCGCTCGACGTGGTCAGGAGCGCCGGCGTCCGAGAGACGGTGCATGTACGAGCCGTTGTCCGAGCTGACGATCACCAGCGTGTCCTGGCTCTGTCCGTTCGCCTCGAGGGTGCCGAGCACCTGCCCGATGCTCCAGTCGACCTGGCGCACGAAGTCGCCATACTCGCCGAGCGCCGTCGAGCCGCGGAAGCGCGGGTGCGGCTGCGCCGGCTTGTGGGGGGCCGTCAGCGGCAGGTACAGGAAGAACGGCGCGTCGTCCTCGGCGGCGCGCGTCAGGAACGCGCGCGCTTCGCCCACGACGCGGTCGAGCGCGTCTTCGATCCGGAAGTCCTCGGTACGCGGACCACGGCGGACGAAGTGCGGGAACGGCTGGGCGGGCTGTTCCTCGGTCGGGCGGCCCTCGAAGTGGTCGTCTCGCACGAAGACGTAGGGCGGCATGTCGAGCGAGGCGGTGACGCCGAAGCACTCGTCGAAGCCGTGTTGCAGCGGGCCATCCGTGATGACCCCCGCGTAGTCGATGCCTGGGTCGCCGCTCCACGGTGTGCGGTCGGCGCTCGTCTCATCGAGGTACGGGAGCTGCATGCCGAGGTGCCACTTGCCGATCGCCGCCGTGCGATAGCCCAGCGCGTCGAGTCGCGTGGCGAGCGTCGGTCGCTCCGGTTCGAGCAGCGGTGCGCTGTAACCACCGAGCACGCCGCGCTCCAGTCGGGTGCGCCAGGCGTAGCGGCCGGTGAGGAGCCCGTAGCGCGTGGGGGTGCAGACCGCGGACGGCGAATGGGCGTCGGTGAACAGCAGCCCCTCCTCCGCGAGCGCATCGAGGTAGGGGGTCGGCAGGCTCGACGCGGGGTTCAGGGCGTGCACGTCGCCGTAGCCGAGGTCGTCGGCGAGGATCAGCACGACGTTGGGCCGGGCGCCGCCGGGCGCTCCGCTGGAGTCCTGGCCGGCGCAGCCGAACAGCAGCAGGCCGAGTGCGGCGGCCTGACCGCGCGTGCTTCGAAGGATCATGGTGTCAGCGTAGCGCCACGCGCTGGCCAGCGCCCGCGGGGAGATTGCCGCGCGGCGCAGCGAGCGCAGCCCCGTGGAACGAAGGCGGCGCGCACCCGGGAGGGCACGCGCCGCCTGTTCCCGACCTCACCTGGTGGGGGCTCGGCCAGGAACGGGGGGGGACGAGCTCAGTTCTGGACTGCGGTACTGCCGCCGATCGGGCGACCGGCGGAATCGGTGATCAGCGCCTGGAAGGCGAGCGTGCCGGCCAGGTTGCCCGGATCGAAGAAGTGGAAGTCCACGGCGCCGCTCGCGTCCAGCGGGAGGAGCAGCGGGCCGCTGCGACGAAGGCGGTTCAGCGGCGCGGCGGCGTGGAACTGGAAGTCCGTGCCGCCGAGCATCGAGGTGATCAGGCTCGGGTCGTAGAACGCGTTCTGCGTGAAGAGGACGAGCGCGGCGCCCCCGGGCTCGCCGCCGCTGATGGAGACGGTGCTGACCGTGCCGACCTGGGCGAAGCTCGTCGTGGGCTGCTGCGCGCGCACGGTGGCCACGTCGTCGATCGAGCTGAAGTCACCGGCGGAGTGATGCAGGTAGACGCCGTCGGAGGGCTGGTAGCGGTGGAAGTGGCCATCGCCGGAGTCCTGCATCAGCTCGACGTTGGACAGCCAGAGGGTGCTCTCGACGACGACGTCGACGAGCGCACCGGACGGGTCGACCTCGAGAATTCGTGACGTACCGCCGAAGACGCTCTCGGCCAGGAACAGGTTCCCGAAGACCGGATCGACGTCCAGCGAGCTGATCCCGGCCAGGCCGTCGAACACCGTGGCGGCGTCGTCCTGCGAGAGCAACACGCCGCCGTTCATCTGCGCCTCGGTCCAGCGGATGACGCGGTCGTTGTTCGGCGCGACGGTGTCGGGTAGCCCGTAGTACAGATCGCCGTTGTCGGCCAGCGCGACCGGACCGGACGGGCCGGACACGTTCGCCAGGGGCGTCGTCGCACCTGTGATCGTATCCAGGCGGTAGACGTCGTTGCCGCAGCCGAAGCCGCAGGTGGCCGCGCTGACGATCATCGAGTTCGAGGACTCGAAGACCCCGTCGAAGTTGAAGTTCAGGTTGGCCAGCGTCGTGAAGCCGCTGCCGTCGAGCTGCACCTTGAACAGGTCGCCGTTGCTGCTCTCGCCGATGACCGCGAAGGTCTGGGTCGGGTCGACCTCGATGAACGAGTTGAAGACGAAGCCCGGCAGTGTGCCGAGGTTCAGCAGGAAGCCGTTGTTCGCGTCGTACAGGTCGAACGAGAGTCCGTCGAAGACGACGCGGTCGCCGCTGGGCAGCGTCTCGTACGATCCGAAGAAGATGGGGCTGGGCTGCAGCCCGGTCTGAGCGAAGCCGTCACCGACGGTCGTTTGCGCGGAGGCGTAGAGGGCGAGGAGCGAGCACGCGGCGAGCGCGGCCGAGGCCCGCGTGACGCGGGCGAAGAGCATGGATTGCATGTTGGGATTCGGATCGGATCAGAAGGGTCTTCACGCGAGACCGACCCAGCAGCGAGGCGCCACCATCCTGGCAGCGACCCGTCCCGAACCCCTGCGCCCGAACGTCGATCGACGTGCCTCCATCGCATGGACGGAGGGGCAGCGCCGTCCGAGAACGGCACCAAGGTGCGCAGCGAAGCAGGACCCAGTCCACGGGGTCTGTCCTTCCACGAACCGGGTGGATGTCCTGACTCATCGCTTGTGATCCGCAGGGCCCGAGCCTTCCCAGGAGGAGAACCTCCCAGTGACCTGCCGAGACGAAGCTCGGCGGAGGGCGCTGCGGCGAACGACTTACAGTGGCGGGACCGTGCAGGAATCTCACCTGCTTCCCCGACCGGGTTCGCGAACCAGTTGTCAGTACGCCAGCGTGTCGGTCACCAGCGGAACTGTCAACCAGCGAATCTGGAGTTGCCTCTCGGGAGCCGCGCTAGCGGACCTTAGAGCCGCTCGAGTTCGAATCGCGGACCCGCGGACTGTCGCCAAGCCACTGGATCATGGAGTCGGAGGCGTAGGTCTCCTTCTGGGTCAGCACGGGATAGCGCGTCGTTACCGCTTGCAGGAGGTTGCGACTGTAGGTGCCGTCCAGAGCGTCGGCGGTCCAGGGCTGCGGTCCCAGGTGCGCCATGACCACGAGCCAGGCGACGTGCAGAAGCCCGCCCGTGGCGACACCCGCGAGCAGGCCGCCGAAGCGATCGGCGAGCCCGAGCTGCATGACCTCGAGGCTCTTCTTGCCCAGGGTTCCGATCAGCGCGGTCGCGATCAGTCCGAGGACGAACAGGCCGACCCAGACGACGCCGGTGGAGATCTCGGGGGACCACGAGGTCTTCGCCTCGAGCGCGTCGCCCCACGGCGCGGAGAAGGTGCGCGCCAGCGCCACCGCCGCGACGATCCCGATCAGTCGCACCACCTGCCACCACAGGCCTCGCAGCAAACCGAGCACGGAGAACACGCTGAACAATCCCAGCCCGATCCAATCGATCCAGCTGAGCTGGAGTCCGGCTTCGGACGGAGCGTCCTGGACGGCGTCCTGAATGAGGGTGGCGAGGTGCAGCATGAAGTGGTGGCGTGGCGCGGCGCTGACAATGAAAGGAGACCCCCTGGCCGGGGCGGACAGTAGAATGCCACGCTTCCCGCGCGCCCGTCGAGGACGTGTCGGAACCTTCCACCGGAACTCCCATGAGCCCCGCCGACCCCCTCCACGAATTCACCCTCGGCCTCGATCTGTTCGGGGAGCTCGTCCAGGCCCATCCGCGCTTGCGCGCCGCGTTCGTCGAGAGCCAGGCGCGCTTCGGCGCAGCGCCCGTGGACGCCTCGGACGAGGAGCGCCAAGCCCACGCGCGGCGCTGCCTCGAGTGGTTCCTGTTCGAGTCGGTGGACGTTCCGACGAGCGGCCTCCCCGCCGAGGAGCTGCTCGAGGGCTGGCGCGAGACCTCAGCCGGTGAGCTCAGCTACCCGGAGGAGCTCTACCTGCAATCGATCACCGGCGTCTTCGCCGTGCTGGGTCCGGCCGAGGCCGGCGGACTCGAGCTGCGCGAGCTGGCGGGGTTGACGCGCGTGCAGCTCGCCCCGGTGCCCGCAATCGAGGCTGCGCAGCCCGGCGACCTGCTGGTGGGCCGGCTGTTTCCATTCACGGAAGGCTACCACTGTGCGACGCCGGCTCTGGAGCTCGTGCGCAGTCCAGCCGTGCTCGAAGCCCTCGAACGCGACCTCGATCAGCTGCGTGAGGGGCGCACGCACGCGCTCCTGCGCCTGAGCCAGCTGGAACTCGAGCGCATGTTCTGGACCGGTGGCGGCGCAGCGCACGCGAGCGCCGCGGCGCACGCCACCTTGCCCGAGGAGGCGCCGCCGCAGGCCGGGGAGCTCGACGATTCGCCCGGCGACCCGGTGGGGGAGCTGGAGCGCTTCCTCGATAGCGGTGGCGTCGCGGACGCGACGATCGAGAACTGGAAGCGCGTCCTCTCACGCGCGCCGTTCGATCCCCGGCGGGTCGTCGCCGGCGTCGATGACATCGTGGCGAACCTGCTCGAGCAGCTCGCCTTCGAGACGGAGCTCGACCTCGAAGTCGCGCGCCAGCACCTGCTCGTCGCCTGGCCGCGTCTCGCGGCCCGCGGCGTGCAGCGAGCAGCCGAAGCCAGCGAGCGGCGTCAGCGACCGGCGGCGCCGCCCGAGGAAGTGGCCGCGTCCCTCGCAGAGCTCGATCGGGATCGCGCATCAGGGCTGGATGTCGAGGCTTCCTTCGACGCGCTGGAGCGCCGGCTCGGGCTCGATGACGAGGACGACGCGAGCGGCGATGCCGCGCCCGATTTTCCTGGCGTGGTCGGCGCCATGGTCGAGGAGTTCCTGTGGGAGTGCGAAGCCGAGCACGGTGCAGAGCGACGCGCACAACTCGAAGGACTACGGTTGTTCGGCGCGTCGCTGCAGTCCGTGGGCGTCTTCGAGAACGTCGGTCCCAACGACGTGCTCGGCTTCCTGACGTTCCGCTTGCCCGAGAGCGGCGCCGTGGAGGATCCGCTCGCAGCGCGCGACCTCGTCGATGCGCTGAACGAGTTCGCGATCTGGGCCGAAGAGACCCAGGGCGTCGAGCTCGTGGACGCGGACCTCGCGGCGGTTCTTCAGCCGCTGCGCGAGAGCCTCGCGCGGGCCATCGCCGCGAACGCGCTGCTCGAGGTCGCGGACCCCGAGCAGGACGAACTGTTCGAGCTGGTCGGCGTCACCGCGGTCGGCGCGCTCGTTCGCGACGCCTCGAACCTCGAGCGCGAGGTCGCCGCGGATTCTGCGATCGTCGCGGCGCTGCAGCCGGGCGACCTCTTCCGCGGCCACACGCTCGACGACGGGAGCTTCCGCATCGGACGCTGCTATCCGCCGGAGGCGGCGCGCCTGAAGCAGCGCACGGTCTGAGCGCGAAGCGCGCGCGGCTGCGTGACGCGGCCTGCACCCGCAATTGGGCGTTTCTAGGGTCCGCAGAGCGCCGGCTCAGCGCGCGTAGGTCACCGGGATCTGGATCTCCGTCAGGAGCTCGTCGAAGCTGGTGACGGCGCCCGGCGACACCAGGTAGGTCTCGCGGATCGGGCCGTTTTCCACCCAGCCGTTGGCGCCCATGTAGCCGTAGAGGCCCGCGTAGGCGCGCGGAACCTCCGGGTACGGACCCGACGCGAAGGCGTAGACGACGGTGGTGCTCGGCAGCAGGTCGAACGCCAGTCCGCCGTCCGGTGAGACGCGGTCCTCGACGGGAACGCAGGCGCGCGAGCGCAGGCTCTCGACAGGCGTCCGGCCGGGGTCGTCGAAGTACAGCGCGAACGGCGGACCGCTCGGCTCGATGCCTTGCTCGAGCATCGATCGGTGGACCATCGGCAGCAGGCGTCCGGTCTCCGTGTAGGAGCCGACGAACTCGACGTAGATGTACGGCTGATCGATGCGCTGCTTCCAGTTGGCGTGCACCTCGGCGTACGGCGGCTGGCTCGTCGGGAGGTCGGGCTGGAAGGAGTGCCAGTACTGCGGGATCGGCGCGTCGTTGCGCGCGCTGGTGTCCTGGTCCGTGGCGTCGCCGCCGGGAGTGACCAGGCAGGCGCTGCAGAGTCCGAGGAGTACGGTGATCGAGATGCGGGTCAGCATGGGGAGCGTCGGGGCAAGTGGAGCGGCGCTGTCCTTGTCGGCAGGCGGCGGGTTCAGCTTGCGGGCTGCAGCGTGTCGTTCCAGGTTCTAGTGGCTCCGGAGGTCCGATTTCCTGCCGGAGGCTGGGTGGCGGAGCGCCCGGCGGTGGCCGCAGCCCTCCCGTAGCAGCGCGTCCGATAATGTACGTTATGTTGCATCCACATGGATTGACGGGGGCGCCAGGGTGGTTCACGCCAGGCTGCTGCGGCTCGGATGCCGGCGGGTCCCCGAGCCGTTCTCCGGCCCGTCGCACTCCGGGCGCGCTGTCCCGTGGCGCATCGGCTTCAGCGCGCCGCACAGGCGCTCCCGCGCTCGGCGCCCGAACCCTGCTGCGTCTTCACCCGCTGCCCCCGCTGCGTGGCCGCCGGCCAGTCTCCGAGGTGCGGAATGCTGCGGTGCGCGTGCTCGGTGGCCTGTCGTCGAGTAGGATCCCCGCGCGCCCGAAGGGCCAACGAAACACATGCCGAAGTTCTGCTTCATGGACAAACAGCGGCCTTGCGACCTGACCTGCAAGGCGGCTTTCGAGGTCGACGATCCCGTTGAGAACGTCGACTGCTACCTGATCTGGTTGGCCTACCACTTCGGTGAGGGCTTCTACGAGATCAAGCGCTCCCTCGATGGCTCGGGTGGCCTGGGCTCGGGGAACTTCGGTCCCGGCTCCGCCGGTCCTGGCGGGATGGCCGGACCCGGTGGCGGCGGCCCCAAGAAGCCCAAGGGCTTCCCGAACAACTGAGCGCGGCCCGCG
>CAYGST010000045.1:11949-16023 GCA_964352415.1 uncultured Planctomycetaceae bacterium
GGGCTTCTACGAGATCAAGCAGACCCTCGAGGGCATGCGCGGCGGCCCGCCGGCGCCCCCCGAGCCCGGCGGCTTCGGCGCTCCCGGCAGCGCGTCCGGTGGCGGGCCGAAGAAGCCGAAGGGCTTCCCGAACAACTAGACGGCGCCCGCCCGGGCACTGAGCGCTGCCCAGGCGATCGGCTCTGAGGGTCGAAAAAGCTCCGTCCGCTGGTTGCCTGAACAGGCCCTGCGTTTAGCTTCCCGGGTCTGGATCCGCATCCTCTGCATCGTGAGGGCGAGTTCGGACGAACTCAGGGTGACGCCAAAGCCCATGCCGGCGTCCCCTCCCGGGTTCGGAGTGATCGCCCCCCTACTCCCACCACGGCAATACGCATGCTCAGCTGGTTCACGCGCACGGCGAACTCTTCGATCGGCAAGAAGGCACTGATGTCCCTCACGGGGCTTCTGCTGATCGGTTTCCTGGTTGCTCACCTGCTCGGAAACCTGACCTTCTACGCGGACTCGGACGGTGCGATGTTCGACGCCTACGCGCACACGCTCGAGAGCAATCCGCTCTTGCCGCTGGCGGAGGCCGGACTGATCGTTTTGTTCCTGGCGCACATCGTCATGGGCCTGCGCGTCACCGCGCAGAACCGGGCGGCGCGTGGCCGCGGCTACGCGGTCAAGGCCGCGCACGGCGGACGCACCACCGGGTCCCGGAGCATGATCCTCACCGGGATCGTGATCCTCGCGTTCCTGATCCTGCACCTCCTGCACTTCAGGCTCGCCAAGGAAGAGGGTGACAGCATGGCTGCGATGGTCCGTATGGAGCTGTCGCGTCCATTCGGGGCCGGCGCCTACGTCGTCGGGCTCATCGCTCTTGGGATCCACCTCTCACACGCCTTCAAGAGTGCGCTGCAGACGCTCGGGTTCAACCACCCGAAGTACACGCCGCTCCTCGAGAAGGTGGGCACTGGCATCGCACTGCTCCTCACCCTTGGGTTCCTGACGTTCCCGCTCATCGTGTTCTTCGGAGGCAACGCCTGATGTCCGTACAACTCGAGTCGAAATCTCCCACCGGTCCGATCGAGGATCGCTGGACGAAGCACAAGTTCGATCTTCCGCTGGTCAACCCGGCGAACCGCCGCAAGTTCAACATCATCGTCGTGGGCACTGGCCTCGCCGGCGGCGCCGCCGCGGCGACACTCGGTGAGATGGGCTACAACGTCCAGAGCTTCTGCATCCAGGACAGCGCGCGCCGCGCGCACTCGATCGCAGCACAGGGCGGCATCAACGCGGCCAAGAACTACCCGAACGACGGTGACAGCATCTATCGGCTGTTCTACGACACCGTGAAGGGCGGCGACTTCCGCGCGCGCGAGTCGAACGTCTACCGCCTCGCCGAGGTGTCGAACAACATCATCGATCAGTGCGCCGCCCAGGGCGTGCCATTCGCGCGCGAGTATGGCGGCCTGCTCGACAATCGCTCGTTCGGTGGCGCCCAGGTGTCGCGAACGTTCTACGCCCGTGGCCAGACCGGCCAGCAGCTCCTGCTCGGCGCGTACAGCGCGTTGATGCGGCAGGTGAACAAGGGTTCGGTCAAGATGTACACGCGGCGCGAAATGGTCGATCTGGCCGTCATCGACGGACAGGCGCGCGGCATCGTGGTTCGGAACCTCGTCACCGGCGAGTACGAGCGCTACGCAGCGGACGCCGTGCTGCTCTGCACCGGCGGCTACGGCAACCTGTTCTACCTCTCCACGAACGCGAAGGCCTCGAACGTCAGCGCGGCCTGGCGCGCTCACAAGCGCGGCGCCTACTTCGCGAACCCATGCTTCACGCAGATCCACCCGACCTGCATCCCGGTCTCCGGCGACTACCAGTCGAAGCTGACCTTGATGAGCGAGTCGCTCCGCAACGACGGCCGCGTCTGGGTGCCGAAGAAGGAAGGTGACAAGCGCCGTCCGAACGAGATCCCCGAGGCGGAGCGCGACTACTACCTGGAGCGTCGTTACCCCGCGTTCGGAAACCTCGTTCCGCGCGACGTTGCGTCACGGGCCTCCAAGCAGGAGTGCGACACCGGACACGGCGTCGGCTCCACGGGTATGGCCGTCTACCTCGACTTCCTCGACGCGATCGAGCGCACCGGGCGAAGCACCATCGAGGCCAAGTACGGCAATCTGTTCCAGATGTACGAGATGATCACCGGCGATGATCCGTACAAGGTGCCGATGCGCATCTACCCGGCGGTCCACTACACGATGGGCGGCCTCTGGGTGGACTACAACTTGGAGAGCACGATCCCGGGCCTCTTCGTCCTCGGCGAGGCCAACTTCTCCGACCACGGCGCGAACCGCCTCGGCGCGAGCGCGCTGATGCAGGGGTTGGCGGACGGCTACTTCGTCATTCCCTCGACCGTCACGGCGCAGATCGATGGCCGCAGCCGGGCTCCGATCACCACGGACCACCCGGTCTTCGCGGAGGTCGAGAACGACGCGCGTTCCCGGAATCAGAAGATCCTGAACGTGAACGGCAGCCGGACGCCGACGGAGATCCACCGCGAGCTCGGCAGGCTCATGTGGGACAAGTGCGGTATGGCGCGCAACGCCGAGGGACTGAAGAGCGTGGCTGGCGAGTTCAGCGCGCTGCGCGAGTCCTTCTGGAGCGACGTCAAGGTTCCGGGCGACCCGAACCACATGAACCCGTCGCTCGAGCACGCATCGCGGCTCGCCGACTTCCTCGAGCTGGCCGAGATGTTCGCCATCGACGGGCTGCAGCGCGAGGAGTCCTGTGGAGGCCACTTCCGCGAGGAGTTCCAGACCCCCGAGGGCGAGGCGCTCCGCAACGACGATGACTTCGCCTACGCAGCCGCGTGGGAGTACACCGGAGACTTCGGCGCGCCGAAGCTGAACAAGGAATCCCTCTCCTTCGAGTACGTCAAGCTCGCCACCCGGAGCTACAAATGAGCGCCGACAACCACGCAGAGTCGATCAACCTCACGCTTCACGTCTGGCGCCAAACCGGGCCGAGCGACAAGGGGGACTTCGAGAAGGTCGAGCTGAAGGACGTGTCGACGCACATGTCGTTCCTCGAGATGATGGACGTGGCGAACGAGCAGATCCTGGCGGATGGTCGAGAGCCTGTGTGCTTCGACCACGACTGCCGCGAAGGGATCTGCGGGATGTGCAGCATGGTGATCAATGGCCGAGCCCACGGGCCGCTGCCGGGAGTCACCACGTGCCAGCTCCACATGCGCCACTTCAAGGACGGCGAGACGATCTATGTCGAGCCGTTCCGCGCCCGCGGCTTCCCCGTGGTGCGGGACCTCGTCGTGGACCGCGGCGCGTTCGACCGGATCATTCAGGCAGGCGGCTACGTATCGATCAACACTGGCAACGCCCAGGACGCGAACGCGATTCCTGTGCCGAAGTTCAAGGCCGACCTCGCCATGGATGCAGCCGCGTGCATCGGCTGCGGCGCCTGCGTCGCAGCCTGCCCCAACGCGGCGGCGATGCTCTTCACCAGCGCGAAGGTGTCCCAGATGGCGCTGCTGCCGCAAGGACAACCGGAGCGTGACCGACGCGTGCTCGGGATGGTCGACACGATGGACGCCGAGGGCTTCGGCAACTGCACCAACGAGTACGAGTGCATGGCGGCCTGCCCGAAGGAGATCCACGTCAACAACATCGCGCGCATGAACCGGGAGTACATGCGGGCTTCGGCGACCAGCGGCGAAGGCGTCTGAGCCTCGCCAGGCGGCTCGAAAGGCCGCCTCGAACGCAGCACGGCCGGGTCGCAGAAGCGGCCCGGCCGTGCTGCGTTCTGGCTTCGGTGGCCGTCCCTCGCGAGTTAGCCCGAGAGTCGAATCCGAGAGCGGGTTCCGCCTCCCGGCTCCGACTCGACCTCCAGGTCGGCGGAGAGCGCGGCGACGCAGTCGAGCACCGAGCTGGTCCCGAATCCCGTTCCCCCGCGCGACTCACCGGCGTTCAGCAGGCGATCGAGGTCGGCCTTGCTCATGCCGCGACCCTCATCGCTGACGGTCAGGTCGACGCAGCCGTTCGAGGCTCGCTCGGCCTCGACGCGCACCGCTGCGCC
>CAYGST010000046.1:0-15973 GCA_964352415.1 uncultured Planctomycetaceae bacterium
GTTCGGGGCGCCACGCAGCGCCTCGCCGAGCATGGCGGGGGAGACGTCGGCGGCGACGCAGCGCTCGGCGCGGCGGCCCACGACGTTCGCGAGCCGCCCGGTGCCGCAGGGCACGTCGAGCGCGCGCGCGAAGCGACGCCCGGGCGCATGGCGCGCGAGCAGACGTTCCACCAGCCGCCCGTCACGCCCGGCGGCGCGCGCGCTCCCGAAGCGCTCGCCCGCGTAGTTCGCGGAGACGGCGTTGCTCTGCCACTTCGTGCTGGGGTCCCTGTGGGTCATGGGCGAACCAGACTAGCGGATCTTCCCCTGCTCCAGCCTTCGCCGATCACCGCAGTTCGAGAGAGACGGTGCACGGTCAGCGCGTCGTCAGTAGGGAGTGCCTCGATAGCGGCGTCCTTCCTCGACACGCCTCCTCAGTAGATGAGATTCCCCCCGAACTCGGGTTCGTCGCCACGCTCGATGCAGGCTGCCCATTGCTCCAGGGTGCCCCGGTCCTCCCAGAAGCGCCCACAGAGGCGGAAGTACTCGAGCACGGTGTCGGACTCGCCCTCGGACAGGAGCCGGCTCGCCAGGCGCATGTTGGGGCCGAACGTATCGAGCTGAGGAGAGCCCGGCGTGTGGCCGGACTTCAGGAGCTCCCGCTTGGCGAGCTCCACGTCTCCTCGTTCCAGGGCGATCATCCCCAAGGCAGAGTGAGCGCGATGGATGGCGTTGCCCGTGTTCCAGTTCGTGGGCGAGTGCTCGGCCCACCCGAGGAGCTTGTTGGCGTAGCGCACGGCGCCGGCATGCCAAGACGTGAACATGCAGAGGCGCAGGAGTGCCGCATGACGGATCGGGCGAAACGCCACGAAGGCCGCGACGTAGACCAGGCCCGCCCAGAGGAACCCAATCAACCCGGCGAGCGCCCGCAGGACTCCCAGCGGATTCCGGATCATCCACGCGAGGCCGGAGACCGCGAGGAAGATCAGGCCGACGAGGAGACGCAGCCATCCCCGGAATCGACTGCCCGACGCGGGGCTCTCTTCCGGCACGCTTCGCTCGTCCTCCGGTTCCGTTGACTCCATCCCGTCTTCGTGGCCTGCAAGTATAGGGCCGGAACGGCGAGGTCTTGGGCGAACGGGGCTCCAGGCGCGAGTCAGCGAGGCGCGTTGTATGACACTCACCCCACGCACCCCGGGGCCCGACCACCGCCCGGCATCGAAACCTGTCCCCACCTCGCGCACCCCTCACGAACGCACCCAACGTGTAGCATTCGTCCTGCCGGCCCCCGACTGGCAGTCTCCTACTCGACGAGACCGCCATGCTCGCCCGCTTCGAGCAGGCGCTGACTCAAACGGGCCACTCGAAGCCGGTGGACCTGCCCGACTCGCTCGACGGGGGGGGCTCCGGCGCCGGCTCCTGTCGTGCCGACGGATCCGGTTCCTGGATCCGGCAGGGCGATGCGACGAGGCCGCCGATGAACATTGCTTTTCGCGTGCCCTCCTGGGCCGCAGTCGAAGCCTTCCACGAGGCGGCCATCGCCGCGGGTGGCAGGGACAATGGGGCGCCCGGCTCGAGGCCGCACGGCCACGCCAGCTATCACGGTGACTACGTGCTCGACCCCGACGGTTACTTCATCGAGGCGATCTCTCACGACGCGCAGTAACTTCCGCGGGGGAGAGGAACAGGATGGCCAGCTACGATGAGCGCAGCGCCTACGAACGCATGGTGACAGGAGAGTACAAGCGATGGCGGGATGCACCCCTGATTGCCTTTGCTGGGCTGACAGGGGCGCTGGTCAGTCTCGTGCCGCCTGTCCTTCAGTCACCCGAAACAGCTTCCGATTGGATGCGGGGTCTCGTTGCGTACCAAGCGTGCGCATTCCTCGTCGCGGGGATCGTTGCGCTTGCGATCAGTGCGGTTTCCATGAGGAGTCTCTCTGCAGGTTGGCCTGCTACGGCCTATCTCGCCTCGTGTGTCGTTTCGTTTCTGGCGGCCTACATGCATCATGTCGCCTGCGCTCCGCTCGCAATGCTCGCCTTCCTTTGCGTCTCCTTCGTGGGGCAGAGGCGGGGCGGGGCTGAGGACTGAGGCTGGTGCACTCGAGCGTGTGAGGCTGGCCCCGATTCCGTGTCACGCGAGGGGGGGACGCTCCGGACATCCGGCAGGCGCCTGACGGTATCGCGCACTGCCTGCAATCCTGGCAGGCGCCGTGGCACCGCGCGAGCCGTCCGGATCATCGGCAACTCCGCACGCTGCGGCGGCGAGGCGGTGCATCCGCCGCGGGATCGCGCGGCGCCCTCCCGCTATGCTCCTCGCCGTCCGATGAGCTCGCCGTCCCCCGAAGCCCCCCGAACCCGCGGACGCGTCCTGCGCGTGCTCGGCCACCCGCGCGCGCCGGTCGCGCTCGGCGTCGCGCTCTCGATCCTGGCGCTCGTCCAGGCCAACCACCGCGCGGGCCAGGGGCGCTCCGCGCTGCTGAAGTGGGAGCCCGACTTCGTGGCGTTCTGGTCGGGCGCCGAGCTGTACGGCGTCGGCGCGGAGGGCTACCCGACGTTGCCCGTCACGCTCGTGCTGATGGAGCCGTTCCGCGCGCTCGGGGACGCGGCCGGGCCGCTCGCGTGGGCGGCGCTGAAGGTCGCGGTGGCTTGGTGGCTGATCGCGCGCGCGTTCGCGCTCGCCAGCGACCAGGGCGCGGGCGAGCGCCGGCCGCTGCCCGCGTTCGCGCAGCTGCTCGTCGTCGTGCTGTCCTTCCGCGTGCTGCTCAGCGACGTGCTGCACGGCAACCTGAACCTGCTCATCGGCGCGACCGTCGCGGCCGCCGGCTGGTCGTGGGCGCAGCGCCGGGACCTCGCCTGCGGCGCGTGGCTCGGCTTCGGCGCGGCGCTCAAGGTCACGCCGGCGCTCGGGCTCCTGTTCCTGCTCTGGAAGCGCAGCGGCCGCGGCGCCCTTGGCTTCGTCTTCGGCGTCGCGTTCGGGGCCTTGCTACCGGCGGTGTTCGTGGGCTGGGAGCGCACGCTCGAGCTCGACGCCGGCTGGTGGCGCCAGATGGTCGTGCCGTACCTCGAGGGCCGCGAGCTGACCCTGCTGCAGACCGAGCACATCAACCAGTCGCTGTTCGGCGTGCTCGCGCGGCTCCTCACCGACTCGGTCGCGATCGCGGCCGGTCCGGACGGCGTGCCGCCGGCGACGAGCGTGCACCTCGCGAGCGTCTCGGCGGCGACCTTCGCCTGGGTGCATCGCGCGGCGAGCCTCGTTGTGGTCGCGCTCTGGCTCGGCGCGCTGGGCCCGCGCGCGGAGACGCGTCGCGGCCACGCCGTGCTCGGCGAGTTCGCGCTGCTGGCCCTGGCGATGGTCTTCCTCTCCGAGCGCAGCTGGAAGCACCACTACGTGCTGCTCGCCTGGCCGATCACCTACCTCGTCGCGGACGCGCTCGCCTCGCCTGGCGATCCGCGGCGGCGGCCGGCGCGGATCGGTCTGGTCCTCGCGGCGCTGCTGTTCGGCGCGACCGGCGAGGCCTTCCTCGGCGACCACGGCAGCAACCTGGCGGAGGCCTACGGTGTCTATCTGCTCGGCGGTCTGGCGCTCTTCGTCCCGATCGCGCGTTCGCTTCGAAGTGGCCGCGAAGCCGCCTGAGACCGGGCGCGTCCTTTCGTCGCATGAACTTCCGGGTTCGTGCAACCCGCCCGGGGCGGGCTCGGTAAGAGGGGGCGTGGACGGAGGTCTCGAGCTGCAGGGCGACGCGGAGTGGTCCGGGGACGTGGAGTCCCCGGTCGGCGCCGCGGCTGCGGACGGTCGCAGCGCTGCTGCGCCGCTCGGCGAGCGTCTGACCGCAGAGATCCCGCGCCTGCGCTCGTTCCTCGGTCGCGTCTCGCGCGGTCCGGGCGGTGAGGTCGACGACCTCGTCCAGGAGAGCCTGGCGCGCGCGCTGCGCTACCAGTCGAACTACGACCGTGGGCGCGCGCTCTGGCCATGGCTGAAGCGCATGGCCTTCCGCGTCTTCCTCGATGCGCAGGCGGCGCCCGCCCGGCGACGCGAGGTCGCCGAGGTCGAGGCGCCCGCCGCAGCGAGCGCGCCGGCGCTCGACACACGCGAGGAGGTCGCGCGCCTGCTCGCGTCCTTGCCAGCGACCGAGCGCGAGGTGCTCGTTCGCTTCCACCAGCGCTCCGAGAGCGTGCGCGAGATCGCGCTCGCTCTGCGGCTGCCCGAGGGCACCGTGAAGTCTCACCTGCACCGCGCGAGGCGGCGCCTGGCGGCCGAGCGCCGCACGGAGGAAACCCGATGACGTTGACCAATGAAGAGCGCGAGCGGCTGTGGGCCCTCGTGCACGCGCGGCTCGACGAGCGCCGCGAACCGCTGGCGGACGAGGAGATCGCCGAACAGCTGATGGACGACCCCGAGGCGCTGCGCGATGTGCTCGAGCTGTCGACGCACCTGCGCGCGCTGGTGACGGCTGAGGACGCGCCAACGGCGAAGGCCACGCCGTGGGGCCCGTTCGCGGTCGCGGCCGGCCTCCTGCTGCTGGCGCTCGGCGCTTGGTCGTTGCGTGACTCCGGTGCGGAGCTGCCCTCGACGGCGAACGGCGCCGTGGTCGAAAGCGAGCCGCTCCCGCTGGACCTCGACCCCTCGGCGGAGGTCCTCCGCCTCACGATCACCGTGACGACCGAGCGCTCGGACGAGCGCGTCGTCACCCGCTTCGACGGCGAGCGCTGTGAACGCACCGTCGAGCGCCTGCTCGGTGCGTCGCCCGTTGGCGATGACGCAACCGCCGCGCCCGTGCTCGCCACCATCCAGACCACCCGCTCCATCGGAGGAAACCAGCCATGAAACGATTGAATCGCTACGCACTGCTCTTGACCGCCGCCTTCCTCGCTGCACCGCTGCAGGCGCAGGACGACACGCTCCAGCCGCCCTCGAAGAAGGCCTGGGGTGAGCTCGTGGAGCGCTCGCAGCGCAGGGCGATCCCGGAGGACGAGGCGCCGGACGTCGTGCTCGAGGCGGACGAGCTGCGCGTCGCGCTCTACGACATCCAGGACCTGGTCCAGGACATGGCGCCCTCCGCGTTCTTGCTGCCGGAGTCGCTGGAGGGCGAGTACGTCGATCGCCTCGATGCCGAGCACAAGAAGGAGGTCGATGCGGCGCTGAGCGGACTGGCGAGGGCCGTTCGCGACCACGTGGTTCCTCCGATGGACCAGAAGGAGAACCCGCTCGGCGTGCAGGTCGTCGAGAGCCGCCTGCTGGTCGTCTCGGGCACGGCGAAGCAGCACGAGTGGGTCAAGTCGTTCCTGCTGCGACTGCGCCGCGGCGGGACGGCGATGGTGAAGGTCGAGACGCGCTGCATCGAGATCCCGCGCGGCGCGCTGGCCAAGCTCGGCGCCGAGACGCCGCCGATGGGCGCGGTCGGTCCGGAGCACGAGCGCGTCGTTGCCACGGTGCTGCAGAACGCCTCCCAGAAGAAGGAGGGCTGGACGCTGACGAGCTCGCCGCAGCTCGTCCTGCGGCCCCTGCACGAGGCCACGCTCAGCGTCGTGAACCAGATGGCCTACGTGAAGGAGTGGCGCGTGACGATGGTGCAGCCCGAGGCCACGCTGATCGCCGACCCCGTCATCGACGTCATCCAGGAAGGCTACTCGTTCGACTTCCTGGTGACGCCGCTGCCCGGGGAGCGCTACGCCGTCGACGTCGAGTTCTGGCGCGCGGCGGTCGACCGCCCGATCGAGACGCGCAAGGTGCGCGTAGCCACCGATCCGGCGACCGACAACACGATCAGCATCCCGGTCGTGACGCGCATGACGATCGAGTCCACCTTCACCGCGGCGTCGGGCAAGGCGATCGCGTTCGTCACGCCGGCGAACGACGAGGACCGCGACCTCCTCGTCTGGATCCAGGTGTCGCCGATCACGGTGCCCGGAGTCGTGCAGCGGTTTCGATCGTTGGGCTACGCCTCGGACGAGTCTCAGGCGCCTGAGGAGCCGGCGGACGAGGTGAGCGAGCCCGCTCCGTCGGACGGTCGCTGAGGCGGGTCAGCTCGCGCGCGTCGCCTCGGCGGCGCGCGCGTCGGGCTGGACGATCAGCGGCGCGGCGATCCCGTCGATCGGCATGGCGAGGGACAGGTAGCGGCCGTGCTCGCGCATGGCGATGCGGGCGTCGACGAAGTCGTCGAGCGTGCGGCGGACCTCGTCCTCCGCGGGCTTCGTGCCGAGCGTCAGCGCGACGCGCTCGCGCACCCGCGAGACCGTGACGCCATCGTCGATGGCGTCGTAGGTCGCGGCCTCCAGCCCCTCGAGCTCGTAGGTCGCGTTCTCGGTCGTGGTGCGCGCGTCGGCGACGTGCAGGAAGCCCGGTCCGCGGCGGTAGGACAGCGCGCCCTGGTTCTGGGCGAACTCCTTGTGCCAGCGGCGTAGCCGCTTGGAGAGGCCGACGACGTACGACTTCGGGTCGCGGCCGTCGGCGTAGCGGTGCTGGAAGGTGTACGCGAGCTCGCTCAGCGTCGGCTCCTCCACGTCGTACAGCAGCGGGTAGTGGGGGAGCGGCGCGACGAGCTCGATGCCGTAGTCGGCGGCGAACTCGTGGTACGGGCTGAAGCGGTCGATGACGATCGGACCGAGCGCCGGCGGCGGCAGGTGCGCGAGCGACGGCAGGAGCTCCGCCATCGCGTCGTACTCCTCGGGCAGCTCGCCGGGGAAGCCGAACAGCAGGTTCCAGGCGACCTCGATGCCGTCGATCGCGCACCACTTCAGCACGCGCACGTTCTGCATGCCGGTGACGCCCTTCTTCATCAGCTTGAGCGTGTGCGTCGAGAGGCTCTCGATCCCCGGCTGCAGCTTACGCACGCCGGCGCGGCTGAGGAGGCGGATCTCCTCTCGGGCGAGGTTGGCCTTCGACTCGTAGAAGATGCGCAGGTCGAGGCCGCGCGAGGCGAGCTCGGGGACGACGCTCTTCAGGTAGCCCTTGTCGATGATGTTGTCGACCGCGGTGAAGTCCATCACGCGGTAGCGCTTCGAGAGGCCGATCAGCTCGTCCAGCGTGCGGTCGGGGCTCTTGCTGCGGAACGTCATGTCCATCGCGTTCAGCCCGCAGAAGGTGCAGTGCGCCTTCTCGCCCCACCAGCAGCCGCGGGCGCTCTCGAACGGGATGCGCGGCGTGATCGCGGCGCGCACGGGCGAGCGCTCGAGGCGGGCGAAGAACTCGTCGAAGGTCGGTCGGGGTACGGCGTCCATGTCGGCGCGCTTGCCCTCGGGCGGCGCGGCGAGCGCCTGGTCGCCCTCGCGGCGCGCGACGCCTGGCAGCTCGGGGACCGGCTCACCGTCGCGCAGCGCTCGGAACAGCGCGGGGGCGACGGCCTCCGCCTCGCCGCTCACGGCGGCGTCGATCCACGGGAAGGCCTCGAGCAGGCCGCGGCCCATCGGCGCGGCGCAGGCCGCGCCACCGATGACGATGCGCAGCGACGGATCGCGCTGCTTCAGCTCGTGTGCGAGCCCGATCGACGCGAAGGTCTGCGTGAATGTCAGGGTGAAGCCGACGACGGACGGCGATTCCGCGAGGATCTCGTCGGCGGCCGCCGCGAGGAAGACGGGCACGCGCTGGCGCAGCCGCTGCAGCCGCTTGAGCAGGTCCTTGGGCATTCCGCGGCGCGTGACGAGCTCGGCGTACTGCTTGTCCTTCTGCGGCGAGGCCGCGCGCACGCTTTCGATGGCGAAGATCCAGTCGCCGACCGCCAGCTCCGCCCAGCGGTCGGAGATGAAGCGGTAGTCCTCGGCCGTGAACGGCTGCTTCTCGCCCGCGAAGGCCGTGGCGAGGAAATCGAGGAACCCGAGATGCAGCGAGTGCGCGCGCACGGGCAGCCCGGCGTCCCTCAGGAGCTCGTGCAGCAAGCCGACCTGCAGGCTCGGCGCGTCGAGGGCCTGCCACGGCAACGAAACGAGCGCCACGGGGCGCTCGTCGTCGGCGGGGGGCGTTGCTGCGGGGACCTCGTTCATGGAGCGCGATCCTAGCGCATTCGGCGCTCGCGGTTACTCCGCCTGATACACCACCTGGTCGCGCTTGATCGTGCGGCGCACCTCGAGTCGGTCGAGCGTCTCCGGATCGACCTCCAGCGGATTGCCCGAGAGCAGCACGAAGTCGGCCAGCTTGCCGACCTCGAGGGTGCCCTTGTCGGCCTCCTCGAAGTGCTGGTAGGCCGGCCAGATCGTCATCGCCTGCAGCGCCTGCCACACCGGTACGCGGTGTTCGGCGCCGAGGATGTCGCCCGTTCGCGAGCGGCGGGTGACCGTCGCGTCGAGCACGCGCATCGAGTCGGGCAGCGCGACGGGCGCGTCGTGGTGCGTGCCGAAGCGCATCCCGCGCGCGAGCAGCCAGCCGGTCGGCGAGATGTCGTCCGCCATCACGGGCCCACGCGTTTGCTCGCGGTGCCAATCGCCCCAGTAGAAGGTGTGCATCGGGAACAGAGACGGGAAGATGCCGAGCGCGTCGATCCGCGGCACCTGATCGGCGCGCAGGAACTGACCGTGGATCAGAACGCTCCGCAGGTCCTGACCGGGGTGCGCCGCCTGCGCGGCGGCGACGTTCGCGATCAGGGCGTCGATCGCCGCCTCGCCGTTCGCGTGGCCGAGGAGCTGCCAGCCGCGCTCGTAGCACTCGGCGATCCCCGCGCTCAGGGCCTCGGGCTCGTAGGCCGGGTAGCCACAGTAGGCCGGGTTCACGCCCTCCGGCTGGACGTGGTACGGGCGGTCACGCCAGGCCGTCTTGCCCTGCGGCGAACCGTCGATGCCGAATTTCGCGCCGCCGACGCGGAAGCCGCCGACGTGAGTGCGGCGGTGGACCTCGAGATCGAGCGCTGCGCGCGCGGTGAAGAAGTCGGGGTAGGCGACCACGTCGATGGGGAGGCCGTCGCGGGCAGCGACGCGCGCCATGGTGTCGACCTGCGAGTCGGTGGCGCGCCCCTCCTGGCCGGTGGTGAAGCCGAAGCTCGCGTAGGCCTCGATGCCGGCGAGCAGCATGCGCTCCTCGAACTCGTCGTCCTGCTCGAGGAGCGGGAAGACGATCGCGAAGTGCGCCAGCTCCTCGAGCACGCCGTCGGGCTCGCGCGAGCCCGCGCGCCTGCGAATGACGCCGCCCGGCGGATCCTCGGACTCCGACGTGAAGCCGTACTGCTCGAGGGCCTTGCTGTTCGCGACGCCGAGGTGCCCGGAGGTGTGAATGATGTAGACGGGGAGGTCGGTCGTGACGGCGTCGAGGTCGTCGCGGTTCGGCGCGCGCCCCTCCGCGAGCTGGCTCTCGTCCCACCCGAAGCCGACGATGGCACGGTAGGTCCCGACGAGGTCCGGGTTGGCGTCCGCCCACTCGCGCAGGAGGGTCTGAACGGAAGCGATGTCGTTCCCGTCGCCGTCGGGGGCTGCGAGCAAGTTGGCGCAGAGGCTCTGGAAGCCGACGCCCATCAGGTGACCGTGAGAGTCGACGAAGCCGGGCAGCAGGGTCTTGCCGTCGAGGTCGACCACGCGGGTCGACGGCGCGCGCAGCGCCTCGATCGTTGCGCGCTCACCGGCGGCGACGATCCGCCCCTCGCGGACGGCGAGCGCTTCGACGGCGGGGGCCTCATCGACCATCGTCAGCATCGGACCGCCCCAGTAGATCGTATCGACGGCTTCCTGAGCCTGGGGCGAAGCGGGGTGAGCGGCGAGGGCGAGGAGCAGGCCGAGGTTCAGCATGGCGACGTGAGGAAGTAGAGGACGGTGCGGGCCGCGCTCGGCGACGGTCTCCGAGGGTAGCTCAATGCGCCGCTGCCGTGCTCGCCGGCTGCGCGCTCACAGCTTCTGCAGCATGCCCCGGGCCCAGCGACCTTCCGCGCTCTTCGGCGCGCAGCGCAGCAGGGCCTCGAGGTGGGCGCGCGCGGCCTCGGGCTCGCGCGCGTCGAGCTCGAGCTCGGCGAGCTTCTGCAGCGCGCGCACGTGTTCGGGGTCGAGCTGGAGCGTGCGCTCGAGGGCCTCACGCGCGTCTATCGCGCGGCCGGAGACCGCGCGCCCCGCGGCGACGTTCCACCACAGGTCCGCGGAGGCGTCGGGCTGCAGTGCCGCGGCGGCCTCCAACTGCTCGAGCCCCGCGGGGACCTTCCCCGTGCGCACGAGTGCCATGCCGAGGAAGCGCCGAGCGCCGAAGGCCCCGGGGCACTCGGCGACGAGCGGCTGCAGGACATCGATCGCGCGCGGCAGCTCGTCGAGCTGGTAGTGCCGTAGCCCTGTCGTCAACGTGCGGCTCCAGCGCGCCAGCTGCTCCGGTGTCCAGTCGTCGCGAGTGCCCTCGGCGTTCGGAGCGCCGCCCGTGTAGCCGAGCGCGCGCAGGCGCGCCCCGGCCTCGGCGTCCGAGTCGACGACGGCGTCGCCGCGCGCATGCGAAGGACGCTCGCGGAGCCACGCCTCGAGCTCGGCGGCTCGCTCGCTCTCCGTGCTCGCGAGGTTGGCGGTCTCCTCCGGGTCCCCGAGCACGTCGTAGAGCTCCTGCGCGGGCGCGTCGATGATCTTGAACTCGCGCTCCAGCGCGCCGCGCAGCGGCGTCAGCCCGAAGTCGATGCGGCCGAGCTCCGCCTCCATGTACAGCGGCGCGCGCTCGCCGCGATCCGCCGCGAACAGGTCGATGCCGTCGGTCGCGGGCGCCTCGAGCTCGAGGAAGCTCAGCACGGTCGGGACGACGTCGACGAGCGAGGCCGGCCGCGAATCCGTCGCACCCGCGTCGAGGCGGGCGTGGGCGACGATCAGCGGGACGTGCTGGGTGCCCTGGTAGAGAAAGTAGCCGTGGGTGTCCTCGCCGTGCTCGCCCTGCCCCTCACCGTGGTCGGCCGTGATCACGGTCAAGGTGTCCTGGAGCTCGCCGAGCTCGGCGAGCTTGGAACGGACGCGGCCGAGCTGCGCGTCGGCGAAAGCCACCTCGTCGTGGTAGGCGCTCGCGAAGCGCGCTGATCGGCCGGGGCGCAGCTCGTGGGGGTAGTGCGGGTCGTAGTAGTGCAGCCAGACGAAGAACGGCCGGTCGTCGTCGCGCGCGTCGAGCCAGGCGAGCGCGCGCTCGGTGACGGCGTCCGCGGGACGCTCGGCGACGCGCGTGACGTCGGTGCCGACGACGTCGATCTCGTCGTCGTAGTGGCCGAAGCCCTGCGCCAGCCCGTAGCGCGCGTCGAGCACGAAGCTGGCGACGAACGCCGCGGTGTCCCAGCCCTCCTCGCCGAGGATCTCGGCCAGGGTCAGCTCGACCGCGGGCAGCGCGTAGCTCTCGTTCGCGCGCACGCCGTGCTGATCCGGCGCGAGTCCGGTCAGGAGGCTCGCGTGGGCCGGAAGCGTCAACGGCGCGGTCGTGTAGGCCTGCTCGAAGCGCACGCCCTCGGCCGCGAAGGCGTCGATCGTTGGGCTGACGCCCTCCGGACCGCCGTAGCAGCCGACGGCGTCGACGCGCGTCGTGTCGAAGGTCACGACGAGGACGTTCGTCGTCGGAACGGGGGACGGTTCGCCACAGGCCACGAGGCCCAGGAGCAGCGCGCCGGCGCCGAAGATCGCTGCGCGACCTCGGTGGCGTTGACGGGGGCTTCGCGGATTCATCGTCGGCCGTAGAGCCTAGCAGCCCGTGGTGAAACTGCTTTCGTCCAAGAGCGGCATCTCGCAGCCCACCACGGGCCACGAGTCACCGCTCTCGAACGAAAGCAGTTCCGCGACGGGCTGCCTGCCCATCGAGCGCTGGAGTTCCGACCGCTTCGGAGGCGCGTTCGCCGTTCCCGCGTCGTGCGCGCGACCCTGCGCCGGCCGCGATCAGGGACAGACGCGCACGAGCAGCGCGTCGCTCGTGTCGAACTGGGCACCGCCGGCGGCGGGGTCCCGGAACCACAGCTGGAAGCGGAGGATCTCCCCGACCCTCGGCGACGCGAACGGCGCGGCGAGCAGGTCGATGGTCTGGTTGGCGCTTCCGGCGGCGTCGGTGGTCAGGACGGGCAAGCGCTGCAGGCCGCCCGCCAGGCAGAGCACGCCGTTGCCGAACGGCTGCGTGAACGCGTTCGGGGCGTAGAAGAACAGGGCACTCTTGTTCGCGGGCGCGTTCGTCGCGGTCAGGACGAGGTCGTTGCTGGTCAGGCTCGGTGTCCCGCTCGCCGAGATCCCCGCGGTGCTGCCCGTGGAGTTAGGCGTGCTCGCGCAGAAGACCTGGGGCGCGGGGCACAGAGCGCCCGTCGGCGTCACGGGCCAGGAGTTCGAGAGGTCGTCGAAGGCGGCGCCCGCGCGGCGGACGAGCAGCGCGCCGGGGCCGGCTTCGAGCGGCAGCGGCGCAGTGATCTGCGTTCCGTTCGACGACAGGCCGGAGACCTGGATCGGGATCGAGAACGAGGTCGGGTTGACCGGCGTGAACAGCAGGCTGTTCCCGGTCGTTCCGAAGTTCGCGCCGGTGACGATCACCTGACCGGCGTTGAACGTCACGCCGGTGATGACGGGCTTGGTGGGGGAGGCGGCGCCGTAGATCGCCTGGAGCCCCGCGATGTCGTCCGCCTCGATCGAGCGGCGTTCGTACGCGCTGAGCGTCAGCGAGTTCGACATCGTCGCGCCGGGGACGGCGCTGCTCCCGAGCCCGAGCAGCGTGCCGTAGATGTACGTCGCGTAGCCCTGCAGGTCGAGCTCGCTCCCCGTCGGAGGGCCAGGGCCGTCCGACCACTGGAAGTTCGAGTTGAACCTCACGCTCCACCCACCGAAGGGAGTCAGCTGGGTCGAGCTGAGCACGCCGCCGGCCAGCGGACCGGTGGAGAAGGTGTTGCCGTCTCCAGCTCCCGGGTTCGGGTTGACGCCCTGGAAGACGGAGTCGAAGTTGGCGCCGCCGGAGCCGATGCCCCCGGGCTGGTGCGGATCGGCGCCACCGCCGCCGTGCAGCTGCGAGCCCCACTCCGCGACGCCCTTCCAGATCGCGAGGGTTGCTCCCGTGTGGCCGGGGAAGTCGGGGTCGGGGATCGCGTTGTCGTTGGCGCTGCCCGTGAAGCTCTGCTGGACGCGGAAGAAGCGCCAGTCGAGCGGCATGAAGAAGCCCTGCAGGGTGAAGGCCTGAACTCCTGCGCCCTGGAGTAGGAACGCGCCGGCGGCGAGCAAGGCGAGCAGGGGCGGGGTCGTCGATCGGAGTCTCATGATCAGCTTGGGTGGGAGCGGGCCGCTCCACGGTAGCGCGATCTCCCGTTCACGTCCCGGCCTCCCCATGGAGCCCAGCGGGCTGGATCGCGGTGGGCTCCGCGCGACCTGCTACGCTGGCCCCATGGCGCGCGCATCCTGGGTCGATCTCCCGGACGCCGAGCTCCTCGACTGGCGGATCTGTGACCTCGATCTGCAGCTCGAGGGCTCGGCGGTGCACGCGTGCTTCGAGCGGCTGCAGCAGGACCTGGAGCGCGCTGGACTGCGCTTTCGCCCCTACGCGTGGCTGTCCACCGACTGGTTCACGCCGGACGACTGCACGGGATTCGCCGTGCCGTTCTACCTCGCGCACCCTCGGCTCGTGCGGCTCGAGCGCGACCGCATGCTGCAGGTGGAGGGGGGCACGCGCGACGAGTGCGTGCGCATCATGCGGCACGAAGCCGCGCACGCGCTCGACAACGCCTACGGACTGCGGCGCCGGAAGCGCTGGAAAGAGATGTTCGGCTCTCCGTCGGAGCCCTACGAGAACACCTACACGCCAGACCCGACGAGCCGCGATCACGTCCTCAACCTGGACTACTGGTACTCGCAGAGTCATCCGCTGGAGGACTGGGCCGAGACCGTAGCGGTCTGGCTCAAGCCGCGTTCGCGGTGGCGCACGCGCTACGAGGGTTGGTCCGCGCTGCGCAAGCTCGAGTACGTGGACGAGCTCCTCCGGGAGATCTCCGCAAAGCCGCAGCGGCTGCGAACGCGAGCGCGCTACGAGCCCGTCAACCAGGTGCGCACGACGCTGCGGGAGTACTACGGACAGAAGCAGGACACCTACCTCGAAGAGTCGAGCCCCGCGCTCGACGGCCAGCTCTGCCGGATCTTCGCGCTGCCCGAAGCGGGCACCCGCGCCACGAAGGCGACGACGTTCCTGCGTCGACATCGCGTGACTCTGGTCAAGCGAGTTGCGACGGCGACGGGCCAGCACCGCTATTTGCTCGATCACGTCGCTCGCGAGATGATCGAGCGTTGCCGGTTGAAGGACCTTCGTGTCGCGAAGACGGAAGAGGACGCGCTGCTCGGCGCCGCGGTCGTCCTCACCTCGCTCTCGACGCCGTTCCACTTCGGGGCGCACCCGATCTACAACCGATGAAGTCCCTACGAGTCGCGGTCCTGATGCACGCGGAGCTCGTTCCGCCAGAGAGCACGGAGGGCTTCACCCCGGACGAGATCAACCGCTGGAAGGTCGAGTACGACGTCGTTACGACGCTGCAGAACATGGGGCACGATGTGCACATCGTTCCGCTCGAGGACGACTTCGCCCCGCTGCGCCTGGCGATGGACGTGTTCAAGCCGCACGTCGGCTTCAACCTGCTCGCGCACTTCCACGGGGCTGCGAGCTACGAGTCCGCGCTCGTCGGCTGGCTCGAGCTGCACAAGCTCGCCTACACGGGCTGCAATCCTCGGGGAATCTTCGTCGCGAACGACAAGGCGCTCTGCAAGAAGGTCTTCCAGTACCACCGCATTCGCGCGCCGCGCTTCATGGTGGTTCCGCGCAACCGGGTGCCGAAGCCTCCCAAGGGACGCCTCGACTTCCCGATGTTCGTGAAGTCCGTGAGCGAGCATGCCTCCGTAGGGATCTCTCACGCTTCGATCGTCCGCGACATCGAGCAGCTGCGCGAGCGCGTCGAGTTCGTGCATCGCAACATCGGAACGGCTGCGCTGTGCGAGGAGTACATCGAGGGCCGCGAGTTGACGATCGCTATCCTCGGCAACAAGCGCCTCGAGACCGCGCCGGTGTGGGAGGCGAACCTCGACGGGCTGCCGCCCGGAGCGCCGCGCATCATGACCTCTCGCCTCAAGTGGAACCTCGCCTACCAGAAGCAGGTGGGGTTGGAGACGGGGCCAGCGGAGCTCGAGCCCGAGACCGCCGCGCGCATCGATCAGCTCGGCAAGCGGATCTACAAGGTCCTCGGCCTCAGCGGCTACGCGCGCATCGACATGCGCATGGACAGCGAGGGCCGCATCTGGATCCTCGAGGCCAACCCGAACCCGGACTTGTGCTTCGGCGAGGACTTCGCCGAGTCCTTCGAGCGCGTCGGGTACACCTACTCGCAGCTCTTGCAGAAGCTCCTGAACCTCGGGCAGCGTTACCACGCGCCGTGGATGGGTTGAGCCCGGGCGGGAGCCCCTCCAACGCCGAATCGCTGCGCCCCGGGCCTACCAGGACCAGCGCCAGCCGAAGTCGTAGCGGTAGTCGTTCTTCTCGGGGAACTCGCCGTTCTCGTTCGCGGCGGGTTCGCCCACGCGACTCAGCGTGAAGCGCACGAAGACGTCGAAGTCGTCCATGAAGTCGAAGTCGAGCTCTGCGGAGACGTTCTGGTTCGTGTTCTGGGCGTCGTCGAGGCCGATCTGCGCCGAGTAGCTGGCGACGAACTCGACGGTCTCGGTCAGATCGGCGTCGAAGTCGGCCGTGACCTGCAGGAAGACGGTGTCGTCGCTGTCGGCCTCGTTCGCCTCGACGGAGTCGAAGTACGTCTTCCGATAACCGATACCGAGGCTGACGTTCGACTCGAGCGTGGCCTCGTCGTAGAGCGTGTAGCCGAGCGCGGTGAACGGCGCGATGCGCCGATCGATGTTCTGGAACTCATCGGCGTAGACTTCGATACCCAGGATCGTCCAGTACAGCCTCGAGCTGATGTACTGGTCGAAGTTGCCGGTGAAGCGCTGGTTGTCCGTCACCTTCTCGCGGTTCTGCGCGCCGTAGATCGACTCGAAGTTCAGGTCGAGGCGGCTGTGGGCAGAGCGGCGCAGGGCGCCGATGCGCGCCGTGACGTCCACCTGGTCCGTGTTGCCTTCTCGGGCGG
>CAYGST010000047.1:0-15885 GCA_964352415.1 uncultured Planctomycetaceae bacterium
TCCCCCGGCCCCTCCGGACTGCACCGCTTTCTCCGCCGCTTCGTGGAGATCGAGCCCGCCGAGCTCGCGCCGGTGCTGATCGGGGTCGCGTACTACTTCTTCCTGCTCTCGGGCTACTACATCGTCCGCCCGATTCGAGAGGCGTTCGGCATCTCCTGGGGCACCGGCAACCTCCCCGAGCTGTTCTACGGGACGGTCGCGGTGATGCTGCTGATCAACCCGCTGTACTCGCGGCTCGTCGCGAGGCTCCCCAGGAGCCGCGCGATTCCGCTGATCCACCATGCCCTGGTGCTGTGCCTGCTCGCGTTCTACGCAGGGCTCACGCTGACGGACGATCCGGGCACGCAGAAGGCGCTGCGGTACACCTTCTACATCTTCATCAGCGTCTTCAATCTGTTCATCGTCTCCATCTTCTGGAGCCTGATGTCGGACCTGTTCGACAAGCGACAAGCGAAGCGGCTCTACGGGAGCCTGGCCGTCGGGGGCAGCCTCGGCGCGCTGTTCGGCTCGTTCCTCACGGGCGCCTACGTCGAGCAGATCGGCACTGCGAACCTCATCCTGCTGGCGTGCGTGCTCCTGGAGCTGGCCGTCGTCTGCGCGCTACGCTTCAATCGCGAGTTCGCCGAGCCTGCCGCCAACGAGAGTGCGTTGGAGAGCTCGAGCGGCGTGACGGAGCTCGAGCGCAAGCAGCTCTCCGCGGGTCGCGCCGACGAGGCCTTGGGGGGCTCTGCCTGGGCCGGGCTGAAGTCCGTCTTCACCTCGCCCTACCTCTTCGGCATCGGGCTGTACGTCCTCCTCTACGGACTCTCGGGCACGTTCGCGTACTTCTTCCAGGCCGGAGTCGTGGAGGCTGCCGCGCCGGACGACGAGACCCGCACGCGGATCTTCGCGTTGATCGACATGTGGACGAGCATCGTGACGCTCGTGCTGCAGGCCTTCGTGTTCGCGCGCCTCCTGCGCTGGCTCGGGCCGGCGACCCTGCTCGTCCTGCTGCCCGTATACAGCGCGATCGGCTTCTACCTGCTCTCGTCGGGCGCCGTCCCCGAGGGCTCGCTGCTGCTGGCCTTCGCCGTCTTCCAGGTGCTGCGCCGAGCGATCGGCTACGGCCTGAAGAAGCCCACGCAGGAGGTGCTCTTCACCGCGGTCGCCCCCGAGGAGAAGTACAAGGCGAAGAACCTGATCGACCTGACCTTCGCGCGCACCGGCGACATGGCCGGCGCCAAGACCTCGGACATGATCGAGCAGGCGAAGCTCGGTCTCCTGGCCCTGGCCAGCGTCGCCGTGCCCGTCTCGCTCGTGTGGGGCGTCGTCGGCCTCGGCCTCGGGATCGCGTACAAGCGCCGCTCTGACGCCGAGGACGCCGAGGACGCCAACGCTCAGAACGCGTAGGAGAGGCCAGCGAACACGATCAGCCCCTGCGGGCGGATCGCGATGTCCGCGGTCGCGCCGCCGAGGTTGTCGAACGAGACCGACGCGTCCGAGGTCGTCAGCGAGTACTCGTAGAACGCGCCGAGGTCGAGCGTGACGTGATCGGTGACGAGGTAGTTCACCCCCGCGACGAGGCCGATCGCCCAGTACTCGCTCCCGGTGACCTGCTTGAACTCGTCGGGGATCATCGACGCTTCGGGGTAGTCCACGCGCACCTCACCGAGCTCGACGTCGGGGATGTACGAGAGGTCCACCCCCGCGAACGGCCGCCAGCGACGCGTCGCCCCCATCCCGTCGAAGAAGTAGCGCGTCGACAGGATGATGTGCCAGGTCTCGAAGTCGTCGGCCGTCAGCGTCGCGTTGAGCGGCGCGATCGGGTCGGGGTCGAAGCTGCGCAGCTCGACGATGCCGCCCACGAGCACGTGATCCGTGAGCATGTGCCCGAGCTTGATCGCGCCGCCGTAGTTCGGCGCGAGCTCGGTGGAGTCCGAGCCGCTCTCCCCTTCCAGGACGCCGGACTGCCCGGCGGCCTTCGCCTCGGCCCCGTAGAACGCCCAGCCCGTCGAGGCCCCCACGACCGTCTTGCCCGCCCCGAACTCGGAGTACGGCTCCGCGGTGAGCGGCTGCCCCAGTGAGGAGCAGGCGCCGAGACCAAGGAGACCGAGGCAGGAGAGCAGAACGCGGGGGGTCGGGATCATGGGCAGCTCGAGCGGAGAGGCATCGAAAGGGGTGGCGAAGCGCGGACGGCTACGGAGCGATCACCGACCCATCGCTGATCGTGACGGTCGGCGTGGTCGCGATGCTCGTGAGCCAGTCCGCCACCTGGTTCTGCATCTCGAGGAAGGCGGCCAGGTTGGCGGGGTCCAGGTCCATGCCGGGGTCGGGCAGGAGCAGCGAGGCGTGCGTCCCTTCCTGGAAGCGCGTCGCCCCGAGACTCGTCGCCGTGGTCGTCGTCACGACGGTGAGTCCGAGGCTCGCGATCATCGGATCGGTCCCCGAGAGCGGCGCGCCGGGCACGCTGTTCGGGATCGTCTGATCCGGCTGCCCGCCGCCCGGACCGCCCCCGACGACCTCCTGCAGGAACACGGGCTTTCCGGCGAGGTTCAGGCTGGGGCAGTAGTTGATCGGGTCGCCGCTGTCGATGGTCGTCTGGAACGCCAACAGGTACGCGTCGAACTCCGGCGTGCCGGGCACGAGCCCGGCCGCGGCCAGCGCTCCGAGCAGCGGCGGACCGAAGGTCGGTGAGGCCACGAGCAGCTGCGGCAGGCCGCCCCCCGGCACCGCGAGGGTCGCGCTCAGCACCGCGCCGTCGTCGACGGCGAAGAACGTCGCCGCGACGCTCGCGCCGAGCGACTGCCCGACGACGTGCACCTGCGACGGGTCGAAGTCGTCGGCGACGATGACGGCGCTGCCGTCGACGTCCAGGTTGTCGGTGATCGCTTTCTCAACGGCGAACAGGTCCGCGATCGCCTGGCGCAGGTTGTCCCGCTGCGCCTGCAGGTCGCCCGGGTTGACGAAGTGCAGCCCGCTCGAGTCCGCGACCCCATCGGGCACGCTCGCGGTGATGGCCCCGCTGAGGTCCTGGGTCACGAGGTCGAGGCCGAACGTCCGCTCGCGCAGCATCCCGTCCTGCGTCCCGACGTGCAGCGGCGACATCGAGTCGACGATCCCGTGCAGCGGCAGGTCGATCGCCACCGCAGCGAAGCCCTCCTCCGCGAGACGATCGGCGAGGGCCAGGAGGTTGCCGCGGTGCTGCCCAACGCCGTGGACGAACATCACGACCGGCCACCCGGTCCCCGGCTGCACCTGCCCGCTCCCCGCGTTCGGCAAGCTGATCAGCATCGGGACGATCTCCGCGCCCGTCTCGAGGGGCAGCGGGTTGTAGCGCGTCACGTGCCGCTCGGTGTCCATCGGATCGAACGGCCCCGTGCCCTCGAGGAAGCCGAAGCGCGCGGTCCAGCGGCTGCCCAGCGGCGCGGGGTCGCTGACGAGGCCGCCGCCGGCGTTGGCCGCCGCGGTCTGGTAGTACGGCAGCGTGAGGCTCGCGGCGTAGACGTCGGCGAGCCCGGCGGCGCCGGGCACCAGGGCCGAGGTGTCCCCGAGCAGGCCGACGACGCTCGCCGAGGGCACCGTGTTCGCGGGCGCGGCGCTGCACGCCAGGTGCGTAGCGCTGGGCGACGCCGCGCAGATCGCGGCGAGCACGTTCGCCTCGTCTCCGCGCGCCACGGCCTCGAGCGCGTCGTGCACCTCGAACAGCGATTGGGTCGTGAAGGTCACGGTGACCACGATGTCCTCGCGCGCGATCGGCGGCGTGACGGCGACGTCCGTGCTGGCCGCCACTTCCATCGCGTTGATGAGGACCTGCAGCCCGGCGAACGGGTGGTCGGGAGGGAACGGGTTCGTCGCGACGTCGGTGCGCGCGAGCTCGTAGGAGCCGCCGGGCCCGACGGGCTCTCCGGACTCGTCCTGCACGCCGTCCGTGACGACGAGCAGGTACGACGTGGACGGGAGCAGCGGCGCGGTCGGGAGGACGGCGAAGGTCGCCCCCGTCGGGTCCGAGGGCGACGCGGCCACGACGTACTCGGCGGACGCGACCAGCTCGCGGGTGATCCCGGTCACCGGCTGTCCGAGCGTCAGGCCCGTCGCCGGGTCGGTCATCAGGGTGACCACGAACAGGCGCACCGTGTCGCCCGCGACGACGGTCGCGACGTCGACGGGGCCATCGAAGCCGAAGCCGAGCGGCGCGCTCGTCGACCACCCGTCGAGCGAGTTCAGCGCGTCGAACAACGGCTGCTGCGCGGGGTTCGTCGCCGCGGGCAGATTCAGCGTCGCGTCGAGCGTGCCGCTGAACAGGATGTCGTTCGGCAGCGGGATCTCGCCGGTCGAGGGCGAGTACACCAACCGCACCTCGAACGGCTCGGGCGGAACGTCGAGTCCGTCGCTGCAGCTGGCGAGGAGGAGGAGAATGAGGGCGAAGGGCCGTCGATCGAACATGGCACCCGGGGTGGCAGGAGGGCGACCGCGCCGAGCGCGGCCGCGCGCACCGGGGGGCGCGCCGCTCGGAGGCTAGCCGAACCGCGAAGACCCTTCAATTCGACGGGCGCAGGGGCGGCGCTGCCGAGCGCGCTGTTCGGGGATGGGCTGCGGTGCGTCACGGGCTCGGTTCAGCGACTCGGCGTGCGCTTCGCAGGCGGTCAGGGCGCGGCGGGCGGATCGCCCAGGGAGGCTGGCAGGCCGGTGAAGCGCCGAGGAATCAGGTATGGCGCCGCGATTCGGGGGGGGGCGTCTGGCAGCGACTTGAAGGTCTCGTGGGGCAGCGCGCTGATGCTCGCGCCGTGGTCGGCGGCGCTTCTCCGCCGAGACGGGGGCGCTGCGCAGCCAGGCTCCGCGGCGCGCTCGTCGTTGCAGCAGCGCAGGGTACGTGGCAATGCATCTGCGGGCGGTACCGGGGTGTTGCTCGGGGCTGCGATCTGACCGCTGAGCACGCCAGAGAGCGCGGCCCAGACTCCCTGCACCGCGCCCTCCCAGCCCCAACCGACTGACCCGAACAGAATTGGGGGACCGGCCCGTCCGCTCGGACCGCGCGAGCGGCCGCGGAACAACTCAACCAGTGAGCTGTCGAACGAAACCCGCCAGGAGACTGTTCACCGGTCCACCCACATCACGGCGTCCGCTCGATGGCGTAGGCGTTGCTCGTGTTGAAGCCAAAGCCGCACGGGCTCGTGGCCACGTCGCGGTAGATCACCTGGAAGGCGCGCGTCTCGCCGAGCCCCCACGTCGGGTCGCCCGTGACGGGCGCCCCGCTCCAATCGACGAGGCCAGCGGTCCCGACGACGCGCACGCCCAGTGGCCGCGGGCCGGCGATGCACAGCAGCCCGTCGCCGAACAGCGAGTTCCCGGAGGGCTGCAGCGAGATGTCCCCGACGGCGAGCAGCGCCGTCCTGCCTGAGCTGGCCCCCTGAAGGTGGAACGCCAGCGAGCCGGCCTGCGCGCTGCTCGAGCCGCTCGCGTAGAGATGCGCCCCGTCGCCCGCCGAGTTCTCGCAGCCGCCCATGCCGATCGACTCGTTGCCACACGGACAGATCCCGCTGTCCCCGTCACCGAAGCAGAACGGGACGCCCGGCTGCAGGGAGAGCACGTGCACGCTGCCGCTCTCCTGCGTCGCCCCGTTCGAGTGCGGCGCCCCGACGATCACCTCGCCGGAGAGCAGCGCGACCGCGGCGCCGAACCAGTGGTTGTGGCCAGCCGCGGCCTCACCGATCGACTGCACCTCGGCCCAGCCGCCCGGCTCCCAGCCGAACAGGAAGACGCGGCCGGCGTTCGCGGCGAGCTCCGGGTCGTAGCGCGCGCCGACGGCGAAGCGGTCGCCGACGAGGCCCAGGGAGAATCCGAACTGCGCGCCCTGGCGCGGGAGCCGCGCCTTCAGCTTCTGCGTCTGGATCCAGCCGTCGCCGCCGAACTCGAACCCGTAGACCGCGCCGCTCAAGAACTGCTCCTGCGAGTCGCCGGACGCGCCGACGAGCAGGCGCGAGCCCTCGAGCGCGACCGAGCGGCCGAAGAAGGAGCTCGGCTGCAGATCCGTCGGCGTGAGGTCGTACACCTCGCGCCACGCGCCGAGCTGGAGCAGGAAGACGTTAGCCCCGCCCGACCAGTTCCCCATCGTCGCGCGTCCGGGCGCGCCGATGACGAGGGTCGCCCCTTCGCAAGCCAGGCTCGATCCGAACTCGTCGCCCGGCGCGATGTCCGCGTCGAACAGAACGCGCGGGCCGTCGACGGGCTGACCGAAGCGGTCGTAGACGAAGACTGCGCCGGCGTTGGTCCCCGCCGCGTCGTGGTATGGCGCGCCGACGAACAGGAAGTCACCGTGCGCCTCGACGACTTGCCCGAAGCGTGAAGCGGCCTCCGGAAGCGGCGAGTGGAGCGTGCGCGCGTGCACCCACTGCGCGCCGTCGAAGTGATAGAGGAACGCGGCGCCCGCGTCCGGCAGTGACGCGTCGGAGCCCGGCGCGCCGATCAGCAGCGTGTCGCCGTCGAGGCTCAGCGCGACACCGAAGCGGTCCCCGTCCGTGGCGCCCGGCGGGAGCAGCTTCTGGGTCGGCAGCCACTGACCGGCGACGCGCTCGAAGGTGTAGACGGCGCCCGCCAGGAGCGCGGCCTCGCTGCGACTCGGCGCGCCGACCGCCGCGTGCGGCCCGGCTGCCTCCACCGCCATCCCGTACTCGTCACCGCTGACCGCGTCCGACGCGACCAGGTCGCCGACGCCGACCGCATAGCCCTCCTGCGCGAATCCCGAACCGGCCAGGGGCCAGGCGAGCGCGAGGAGCGTCGACAGGACGAGCGAACTTCCGGAGGGCGATGAGAGCGAGCGTGCCATGGGATGCCTCCACTTCGACCGGGAAAGCGTCGCCGTGGTGAGGCCGAGGTTCGAACCCGAGCGTCGCCGCTGGGCGGCGCCGCGCGCGAGGGTTGCGGCGTCGCCGGTTCCGGCGAGAACTCGGTCGTTTCGACTCTCGGTCCGCGCCCGAGACCCGGCTGTGCCCGGCCTCGGAACCTCGGCGTCGTCGACGCTCCCGAAGGAATCGTTGTTGTAAGGAACGGGGCTCGGGAGCGATCGGCACGGGGTACCGAGCCGGCTCGAGCGCGCGGAATCCCCTCCGCGCCGGGATGTCTACCCACTGGGATGGAGTCGGACACGCGCGAAGATGCGACGAGTTCCCCGGAGATTTCCTGATGGGACCCGTCGTGACGGAGATGAAACGCGCGGGCCGCTACCGGCTGCGGCGCTCGCGCTCGAGCATCACGGAGAGCAGCGCGACGTCGGGCGGGCGCACGCCGTCGATGCGGCCCGCCGCCCCGAGGGTGCGCGGGCGCAGCTCGCTCATCTTCTGGCGCGACTCCTCGGCGAGGCCCGTGAGTCCGGCGAAGTCGAAGTCGGGCGGGATCTCGATGCCCTCCTGCCGGCGCGCGCGTTCGACGTCCGCCAGCTGGTTCTTCACGTAGCCCTCGTACTTGACCTCGGTCTCGAGCCGCTCGAGCAACTCGTCGTCGAGGGCAAGCGCGCGCAGCCCATCGAGGCGCTCCACCACGTCGCTCACCTCGACCTCCGGCCGGCGCAGGATCTCGGTCCACGTCTTGCCGCCCTCGCGCTGCCGATCGCACAGGCGACGCGCCTCCGCGAGGCGCGCCGCCCGCACCTCGAACGCCTCGAACTGATCGCGCTCGACGAGCCCGACCTCGTACGCCCGCGCGGTGAGCCGCTGATCCGCGTTGTCCTGTCGTAGCAACAAGCGGTACTCCGCTCGACTGGTGAACATGCGGTAGGGCTCGCTCGGCATCGTGACGACGAGGTCGTCGATCATCACGCCGATGTACGCCTCGTGGCGCCCGAGCACGAACGCCTCGCGCCCCTGGGTCCAGAGCGCCGCGTTCGCGCCCGCCATGAGCCCCTGTGCGCCCGCCTCCTCGTAGCCCGACGTCCCGTTGATCTGCCCGGCGAGGTAGAGCCCGGGGACGTCCGCCCCGGCGAGCGTCGGGTCGCGCTGCGCGGGCTCGCCGTAGTCGTACGCGACCGCGTAGCCGTGGCGGTGGAAGCGCGCCCGTTCCAGCCCGGGGATCTCGTGCACGAAGGCCTCCTGCGCCTCCTTCGGCAAGGAGGTCGAGACACCGTTCGCGTAGATCCAGTCGGTCTCGAGGCCCTCGGGCTCCAGGAACACCTGGTGCTGGTCGCGGTCGGCGAAGCGCATCACCTTGTCCTCGACCGAGGGGCAGTAGCGCGGACCGACGCCCTGGATCGCGCCCGAGTACATCGGCGCGAGGTGGATGTGATCGCGGATGATCGCGTGCGCGCGCTCGTTCGTGTACGTCACGTGACACGGGCGCTGCTCGATCTCGGGGAAGCGCGCGCGCGACGTCGCCCAGGAGAACGGCCTGGGCACGGGATCCCCGTGCTGCTCCTCGAGGCCGTCCCAGCGGATCGACCCCGCGTCCAGCCGCGGCGGCGTCCCGGTCTTCAGGCGCCCCACGACGAGCTCGAGACGCGCGAGGTCCCCGACGAGGCCCGTCGACGACTTCTCACCCGCGCGCCCACCCTCGGTCGTCTCGAGGCCCATGTGCATGAGGCTACGCAGAAACGTGCCGGTCGTGAGGATCACGGCCCGCCCGGCGAGCTCGCGTCCATCCGCCAGACGCACGCCGCGCACGACGTCGCCGCCACCAGCGGCGTACAGCAGCCCCGCCGCCTCGCCCTCGACGACCTCGAGCCCTTCGGTGGACTCGATCACCTCCGTGACGAACTCGCGGTAGCGATGCCGGTCGGACTGGCAGCGCGGCGCGCGCACGGCCGCGCCCTTGCGCGTGTTCAGCATCCGGAACTGGATTCCGGTCGCGTCCGCCGCGCGCCCCATCAGACCGCCGAGCGCGTCGATCTCCTTGACGATCTGTCCCTTACCGAGCCCGCCGATCGCGGGGTTGCAGCTCATCTCGCCGAACAGGTCGCGGCGAAAGGAGACGATCGCGGTGCGCGCGCCGAGGCGCACGGCCGCCAGGGCCGCCTCGACCCCGGCGTGGCCCCCGCCGACGACGATCACGTCCCACTCCGCCTGGGGCGGAGTGGGGTGTGGATGACGCCGAGCGGGCGGCGGAGGGAGCTCGTGGGCTTCTTGCATGGCGCGGAGGGCCGAGCATTGCACACGCACGGCCGGTCGGCGGGAAGCCCCTGGGTGGCTCTACGGGGCGCAGGCCGCCACATCGCTCGGCCGAAACGGCCGCCATTTCAGCCGAATCCAAGGAAAACCCATTCACTGACTCAACTACGGGCGAAGCCGCCGCCGATTGGGGGTGCATGCTGTCATGGGTGTTTCGACACCGGGCCCGATTGGGAGTGATCTATGGCCTGCAGCCCACCACGGAGAGGCGTGAACCGCCGGCGGCCCTGCCGCTGGCCCGAGGGGAATCGTCGTCGTCGGAGGAGGGCTCGGGGGTCCTGGAACCCGGAAACTGGGCGCGTCGTGAGCGTTGGGTCGTCGTCGTCCCGATGCCGAGGCGCGCGGCCTGAGCGCGCTTCGAGCGCCGGGCGAGTGAGCGCCGACGCGGCGCGGACGTGCGCGAAGCGCGGGTTGCGCGCGGCCGCGCGGTAGCCCGCAGCCGCGCGGGCGCTATCCTGGGGTGCTCACACACCGACCATGATTGTCCTCGTCACGCTCCTCCTGTTCGCCGCCGCGGCGCCCGCCTCCCCCGCCGTCCCGTTGCTCCCCGTAGCCGACGACGACCTCTCGCTGGAGGCGCTCCTGGAGCGCTATCGCAACGAGCAGCAGCGGCTCTTCGACACCTACCGCGTCGAGGTCGAGAGCGTCGCCACGGCTCTCGAAGCCGTGGAGGGTCGCGACCGTGACCGGGAGCTCGAACAGCTGCGCGGTCGGCTGCTCGACCTCGGGCCGCAGGCCACGCCGCTGCTCGTTCCGTACATCGACCCGGGCCTGAAGGCCTCCGACGGCAAGCAACGGCGCTCCGCGCAGGTCACCCAGGTGCTGCTGCGGCTGTCGACGCGCGCCGTGACGCCACAGGTCATCGAGGTGCTCGAGAAGGGCAGCCTGGAGGGTCAGCGCAATGCGATTCGCGTGCTCGGCGCGAGCGACGACCCCGAGCGCGCCGGCGAGGTCCTGCGCGAGAAGTTCACCGGCGCGACGAGCGGGCGCCGTGGCGAGCTGATCACCGCGATCGCCACCCTCGGTACTCCGGCCGACTTCGAGTTCCTCGGCGAGGTCCTTGGCAACCAGGACCCCGACGTCGTGCGCTCCGCGATCGCATCGCTCACGGCGACGCGCTGCAGCGCGGCCGGACCGAAGATCCTCGACCTCGTCCGGGCAACGCTCGCCGCGGCGTCCCACGTGGACGCGATCTGCGCCTACTACCGCGCCTGTCCCGAGGTCGTCGACGAGGAGCACTGCGCCGCGCTCGTGCGCTTCGCCACCTCGCTGACCGGCAACTCGCGCGAGGCGGAGAAGGTCCTCTTCACGATCGGCGAGTTCGAGGACGTGTGGAGCAAAGACGCGAAGCAGGATCTGAAGCAGCTCGCCGACAGCCCCAGTACCCGCATTCGCGAGGCCGCGATGATCTGCCTCGTGCGCGCGGGCGACCGCGGCATGCGCCGCAAGCTGCTCGAGGCCTACGACGAGCGCATCGAGGAGAACGGCCGGCTCGCCTCGGCCTGGCAGAACCGCGCTGACGTGAAGTTCCGCATCGGCGACTACAAGGGCGCCATCAAGGACTACACCGAGGCGATGCGCAAGTCGGAGGCCTACCTGCGCACGGAGCCCGAGATCTACATCGGCCTCGCGCGCGCGAACGCGCGCCTGGGCAAGCCGAAGGACGCCGCCGACTGGCTCGACCAGGGCAGCCTCTCGATCGCACAGCTGCACGTGCTCGCGCGCGACCCCGACTTCGACGAGCTTCGCGCCGACGCGAAGCTCGCCAAGGTCTTCCGCCTCGGCGAGGAATAGGCTCCAGTGACGACCGGCCTGGTCAGCACGCGCACCGCGCTGGAGCACGACACGGGCGCGGGTCACGCGGAGCGCCCGGCGCGGCTGGTCGCCGTCCTCGAGCGTCTCGAGGCCTGCGGGCTGGCGCAGGAGACGGCCGCGCTGGACGCCCCGCTGGCCTCCATCGAGCCCATCCAGGCCGCCCACGACGCCTCGTACCTCGAGACCGTCCGCCGTGCCTGCGCGGCCGGCGGCGCCCAGCTGGACTCCGACACGCCGTGCTCCACGGGCTCCTGGGAGGCGACGCTGCGCACCACGGGCGGCCTGCTCGCCGCCTGCGATCGCGTCCACGAGGGCGCCTGGTCGAACGCCTTCGTCGCCTCGCGCCCGCCTGGCCACCACGCCGAGCACGACCGCGCCATGGGCTTTTGCCTCGTCAACCACGTCGTCGTCGCGGCGCGCCACCTCCAGCGCGCACACGGCTACGAGCGCGTCGCGATCCTCGACTGGGACGTGCACCACGGGAACGGCAGCCAGCACCTGACGGAGAGCGACCCGTCGCTCTTCTACGGCTCGCTGCACCAGCACCCGCTCTACCCCGGCACGGGCTCGGCCGACGAGCGCGGCCGCGGCGACGGCGAGGGCACCGTGGTGAACCTGCCGCTCGCGGCGGGCACCGGGGACAGCGCGTTCTTGACGGCCTTCGAGGAGCGCCTGCTCCCCGCGGTCGACGCCTTCGCGCCGGACTTCGTGCTGCTCTCGGCCGGCTTCGACGCGCACGCCGCCGATCCGCTGGCCCAGCTCGAGCTCACGGCCGACGTCTACCGGCTCCTGACCGAGCGCCTGAAGGCCCTCGCCGCGGAGCGCTGCGCCGGGCGGCTCGTCTCGCTGCTCGAGGGCGGCTACGACCTCGCCGCGCTCGCCGACTGCGTCGAAGCCCACGTCGGCGAGCTGACCCGCGGTGAGTAGCGTAGGCTGCGACCATGCGTCTCGACACGAAGCACCACGACCGCGACGTCGCCAAACTGACGTACGTGTACCCCGTCGTCTCGCGGCGGGCGAAGGGCGTCTCGATCGGGGTCAACCTGAACCCGAACAACGCCTGCAACTTCCGCTGCGTCTACTGCCAGGTCCCGGACCTGCAGTTCGGCAAGGCGCCGGAGATCGACCTGGCGCAGCTCGAGCGGGAGCTCGACGGCTTCCTCGACTGGGTCGTCGAGGGCGACTTCATGGAGAGCTCGGTCCCGGAGGAGTCGCGGCGCCTGAACGACGTCGCGTTCTCCGGCAACGGGGAGCCGACCAGCGCCGAGCGCTTCGACGAGATCGTCACGCTCGTAGGTGAGGTGCTCGAGCGGCACGCCCTCGCGGGCGAGATCGACGTCGTCCTGATCACGAACGGCTCGCTCGTGCATCAAGACACCGTGCAGCGCGGGCTCGCGCGCCTGAAGCAGCTCGGCGGCCAGGTCTGGTTCAAGCTCGACTCCGCGACCGAGACCGGTCAGGCGCGGATCAACGACTACCGGGGCGGCCTCGAGCGCGTGCGCGAGAACCTGCGCCTCGCCGCCGGCCTCTGCCCGACCTGGCTGCAGACCTGCGCGTTCGAGATGGACGGTGCGCCGCCCAGCGAGGAGGAGCAGGCCGCCTACGTCGACCTCCTGCGCTGGACCCGCGCCGAGGGGATCCCGCTCGAAGGCGTATTGCTGTACGGCATCGCGCGCAAGTCGTATCAGCCCGAGGCCGAGCGCCTCGGCCGCCTGCCCGAAGCTTGGCTCGAGACCTACGCCGAGCGCCTGCGCGCCGAGGGCGTCGAGGTTCGCGTCAGTCCGTAGCGACCGAGGACCGCGCGCCGCCACGAAAGAGAAGGGAAGTGCGCCCCTCAGTCCGGCTTCGCCGCCGCGCGCTTCTGCACCTCGCGGTCGCGCAGCTCGCGGCGCAGGACCTTCATCACCGTCGACTTGGGCAGCTCCGGGAGGAACTCGACCTCGCGCGGCACCTTGTAGGCGGCGAGCTGCTCGCGGCAGTACGCGTCGATCTGCTCGTAGGTAAGGGACTTCCCCGGCTGCAGCACGATGAACGACTTGACCGTCTCGCCGCGGCGTTCGTCGGGCACGCCGATCGTCGCCGCTTCGAGGATGTCCGGGTGCGCCATGAGGATGTTGTCCACCTCGTCGGGGAAGACCTTCAGCCCCCCCGCCGAGATCATGTCCTTCTTGCGCCCGACGATGCGGAAGTAGCCGTCCTCGTCCATCGTCGCCAGGTCCCCGGAGTGCAGCCAGCCATTGCGCAGCGTCGCCGCCGTCTCCTCCGGCTTGTTCCAGTAGCCCTGGGTGACCTGCGGGCCGCGGATCAGGAGCTCACCCTCCTCGCCGACCGGCATCTCCTTGTCCGGATCGTCGACGTCGACGATGCGCATGTCGGTGTCGGAGATCGGGATCCCGACGCTGCCGAGCTTGCGCTCGCTCGCCAGCGGATTGCAGGACGCGACGGGGGACGTCTCGCTCATGCCGAAGCCCTCCAGGATGCGCGCGCCCGTGAGCTTCTCGAAGCGCTCGAGGACATCGATCGGGATCGGCGCGGAGCCCGAGAAGCAGCTGCGCACGCTCGAGATGTCGATCTGCTCGATCCCGGGGTAGTTGTTCATCGCGTTGAACAGCGCCGGGACCGCGGGGAAGATCGTCACCCTGTGCTTCGCGGTGCTCTTCACGAGCATCTGGATGTCGCGCGGATTCGGAATGAGCACCGAGGCGCCGCCCACCGCGACGGCGAGGTTCATCGCCACGGTCATTCCGAACACGTGGAACAGCGGCAGGCAGGCCATCAGGACCTCCTCGCCGTGACGCACGTCCGAGAACCAGGCGACGAGCTGCTCGACGTTCGACGCCAGGTTGCGGTGCGTCAGCATCGCCCCCTTGGCGACGCCCGTCGTCCCGCCCGTGTACTGCAAGAGCGCCAGGTCGTCGAGCGCGATATCGGGCCGCGGCGCTTCCGCCGGCGTGCTGCGGAGCAGGTCCTTGAACTTGTGCAGCCCCGGCGCCTTCTCGACCCTGGCCCAGGCGGGCGGGCTCTGCTTCTTGAGCTTGAACGGCGCCAGCCAGCTCAGCGGGAAGCCGAGGTACTCGGGGATCGAGGCGACGATGTAGTTCTTCGGCGGGAGCTTGTCGCGGACAGCGCGCAGCGTCTGGTCCCAGATGAAGTCCGCGACGACCGCCAGCTCGACCTCGGCGTCCTTCCACTGGTGCTCGATCTCGCGCGGCGTGTAGAGCGGGTTGGTCATCACCACCTGCGCGCCAATCGTCAGCGCTGCGTGGTACGCGATCACCGCCTGCGGCAGGGTCGGCAGCTGGATCGCGACGCGCGTCCCGGGCTTCACGCCGAGGCGCGCCATCGCGCGGCCGAGCCGCTGAACGTCGTCGTACAGCTCACGGTAGGTGATCTTCTTGTTCATGAAGATCAGGGCCACCGCGCCGGGGAAGCGCTCGACGGTGCTCTCGAAGATGTCGACGAGCGTCCGTCCGGAGTAGTCCAGCGAAGGGGCCACCCCCGCGTCGTAGTGTTCGTGCCAGATGCGAGCTTCCATGGGCATGACGGGCCGCTTCAGGGCCAGCGCTCGCGATCCTGCCGAACGCCCGCCCTCAAGAACAGAGGAGAACGGACAGTCTCTGCTGGAACTCGAGGGTCAGCGGGTCCTGAGCGCCGAGGGCCTGGAAGACCTCGACCATGGCCTGTCGCGGCGTGTCGTCGCCCTGGTACATCCCGCGCATGCAGGACTCGAGCAGCGCTTCGAGCCCGTCCTCCGTGCGGCCCGCCGCGACGAGCGCCTTGCCGTACGCGACTCGCTTGGCGATGTCCTTCGGGTCCGCCTCGTGCGCGGCCTGCAGCTCATCGAGGTCGCCGGCGCTCTCGAGCAGCTCGAACTTGGCGTGGACGCTCTTCGCGTCGTCGAGCTCGCGGCCGGCCTCGTCGAGCGCAGCGTAGTGTTCGCGCGCGCCCTCCACGTCCTCCGCCTCGAACAGGCAGCGGGAGAGCGCCGCGCGCGCCTCCGCGTGGCTCGGCTCGGCCTCGACCAGGTCGTGCAGCACGCCGATCGCAGACACCAGCTCGCCGTCCTCGAGCATCTTGCGCGCCTCCGCGAGCGGATCCCCGCCGGCGCTCGGCGCGATGTGCTTCGCGAGGAACTCCTGGATCTCCTTGTGCGGCAACGCGCCGGAGAACGCGTCCACGGGCCGGCCGTCCACGATCAGGACGACCGTCGGGACGCTCTGGATGCGGAAGGCCTGCGCGATGTCCGGATTCGCGTCGATGTCGACCTTGGCGAGGACGAGGCCGCCGGCGTACTCCTCGGCGATCTTCTCCAGCACCGGCCCGAGCGCCTTGCACGGCTCGCACCACTCCGCCCAGAAGTCGACGAGGACAGGCGTCTGCGCCGACCCGACGAGGACGGTCTGTTCGAAATTCTGGAGGTCGACGTCGATGACGTGCTTGGAGGCGCTCATGGGGGGATCGTTTGGACGGTGGGCGGTCGCGAGGACCAGAGTCTAGCCCGGACGTCGCGCCGACGACTCCCCACTCAACGGCCTTAGTCCTCGGAAGGCGCCGCGGGCGCGCCACCGATCGCCGCGAGCGCGCTCACCGTGCGGTCCTGCAGGAGCGCGAGCCGCGGGTCGACTCCCGGACCCGGCCAGGCGTTCGGGAGCGTCTCGAGCAGCGCCGGCAGGAGCGCGTCGAGCGCAGCCGGGCGCAGGTCCGGCACCGCCGCCTGCCCCTTCGAGACGAGCAGCGTGATCAGCGCGCCGCCCTCGCCAGCGACGCGCACCTGCTCGATGTCGCAGCCGGCCTCGCCCCAGTAGCGATCGTCGCCGCAGGCCGCGGTCGCCGCCCGCGCGGCGCGCAACAACTCGGCCACGGTTCCGGCCGGAAGAGCGACCTTGGCCGGCGGCCCGATCGAGGGCGACGTGCTCGGCCTCGAGCTGCGCTCGTGTCG
>CAYGST010000048.1:0-15839 GCA_964352415.1 uncultured Planctomycetaceae bacterium
GCCGATGAGCGTGCGCTCGTAGGTCGCGATCGCCATGCAGACGCGCGACGCCGTGACCTGCGCGGAGCCGAAGGCGTCGTCGAAGAGCGCGGCGTAGTCGCGACCGTTGATGAACGCCGTCAGGTCGGCGGGGACGTTCGTGGCGAGCGCCAACGGCGCCGACTCCTCGATGCGCGCGACGACCCCGGCCCAGTCCGAACCGATGTGGCCCATCTCCTCCGCGGAGATCGGCGGCCCGGCCACCTGGCTCTCGAGCGCCGCGGACTGCGCCAGCACGACCTGCCCCGTGATCGGATCGTTGAAGGTCCCGCCCGCGCGTCCGTCCCAGAACTGCACGTTCGGGGAGTACGCGGCGTTGACCATCGTGGGCGCCTTGCGCCGGGTCACCTGCGGCTCGATTCCGAACAGATCCGTGAGCTGGTAGGTGCCGTCGGCCCGGGTGTTCGGGACGCCCGGCGAGGCGAAGATGTCGTCCTCGGTTCCGAAGGTGTCGTCCGGTCCGGGGTGGACGCTTCCGGCCGCGCCCGTGGTGCGCGGGTCGCTGCCGCCGGCGGTCGGGATGTGACAGGTCGCGCACGCGGTCGTGCGCGTCGACGAGAGCTGCTCGTCCCAGAAGAGCGCCTTGCCGAGCAGCGCCTTGTTCACCGTGATCGGATTGCCCGCGGGCGCGGGCGGAGGCGGCGGTCCCTGCGGCGACGCGTCGAGCGCGCCGGCGAGGGGCAGAAGAGCAAGGAGGCCGGAAAGGGGATTGAGTCTGCGTTGCATGGGACGTCTGTCTCCGGGTCGTGGTCGGGGGGACGGGAGCCGCTGAAGCTCTGGGCTCGGGGACCCGCGCTAGCGAGCCTTGGAGCGCGAGGGAACGGACGGAGTTCCCTCCGAGCGTCCCGCAGGCGCAGGTGGTGCGGCCGCCGTTGCCAACGGTCGTCACGCCATCCATCCCCCCTCGCTAGCCCGTGCAGCGAGGAAGCAACGACTGCCGGCCTCGCTCCGTGCCGGTTCGCGCTAGACTCTCGCGCCGCACCCCCGCTTCGGCCCCCTCGATCCTTCGCAAGACCCATGGCCTCCGACCCCGGAATGGCGCAGCGCGAGCGACTCCAGCGCCCCGGCGCCCGCATCGCCTTCGTCGTGTCGACCTTCCACAGCGACCTGACCTCCGCGATGCTGGAGTCCGCCAAGGGCGAGCTCGCCGCGAGCGGCGTCGCCGAGGACGACGTGCTCGTGGCCTGGGTCCCCGGGTCCTTCGAGCTGCCGCTCGTCGCGCGCCGCTTCGCGCGCCGCAGCGACGTCGACGCGGTGATCTGCATCGGCCTCGTGCTGAAGGGTCAGACGACGCACGACGTCTACGTGGCCCAAGGCGCGGCCCAGGGCATCCAGCAGGTGATGCTCGAGACCGACACCCCGGTGCTCTTCGGCGTCCTGACCTGCAACACTCTCGAGCAGGCCCGCGCGCGAGCGCTGCCGCTCGACCAGGGCGGAGAGCACGACAAGGGTCGCGAGCTCGCCGCCGGTGTCCTACGCACCCTGGCCGCGCTCGACGAGACCGACCCGAAGTCCGAGCGCACCGTCGGCTTCCCCTCCGCCTAGCGGCCTCCGTCCGAAAGCAGCTCCACCACGGGCTGCTAGACCCCGACTCCCCACCCCCGTGAAGAAACGCACTCGTTCCCGAGAGCTCGCCTTGCAGTTCCTCTACCAGGCCGACCTGGTCAAGAAGCCCGTCGAGGAAGCAGACGACTTCCTGCGTGAGGAGGAGCGCGACCCCGAGACACGCCGCTTCGCGCTGCGCCTGGTCCAGGGGACGCTCGCCGAGCAGTCCGAGATCGACGAGGTCATCCAGCAGGTCGCGCAGAACTGGAACATCTCGCGCATGGCAGTGGTCGACCGCAACGTGCTGCGCCTGGCGACCTACGAGCTCCTCAACTGCCAGGACATCCCGCCGAAGGTCGCGATCAACGAGGCGATCGAGATCGGCAAGCGCTACTCGACGCAGAACTCCGGCGCGTTCATCAACGGCATCCTCGATCGCATCATGAACCGGACGGGCGCTCCAGCGAAGTCGGGCGCGGGCAAGAGCGCGGACGAGTCCGGCTCGGAGACGCAGGAAGCCTGAGCCTTGGGCCTGCTCGACCGCCTCAAGCAGCGCCTCACGAAGACGCGCGCCGCGCTCTCCGACGGCATCTCCTCGCTCTTCCGCGGAGGTCGCCAGATCGATCAGGCGCTGATCGACGAGCTAGAGGAGCTGCTCTACACGTCGGACCTCGGCCCGGTCGCCACGGACCTCGCAGGTGAGCTCTCGCGGCTGCACAAGCGCGGTGAGATCAAGGGCGAGGAGGACGTGCGCGTCAAGCTGCGCGAGCTCCTGCTCGAGAAGCTCGACCAGCCGCCGGCCGAGACAGAGCGCGCGACCAAGCCGTTCGTGATCCTCGTCGTCGGGGTCAACGGCTCCGGCAAGACATCCAGCATCGCGTCGTTGGCGCACCGCTTCACGAGCGCAGGCAAGAGCGTGCTCGTCGGCGCGGGCGACACCTTCCGCGCAGCCGCCGCCGACCAGCTCGAGACGTGGGCCGGACGCGTCGGCGCGGAGATCGTGCGCAGCCATCAAGACAACGCTGATCCCGCGGCTGTCGCCTTCGACGCCACCTCGGCCGCCGTCGCGCGCGGCAAGGACGTCGCGATCATCGACACCGCGGGCCGCTTGCACACCCAGAAGAACCTGATGGGCGAGCTCGAGAAGGTCCGCCGGGTGATCGGCAAGGTGATCCCCGACGCGCCCCACGAGACCTGGCTCGTCATCGACGGCACCAACGGCCAGAACGCGATCAACCAGGCCAGGGAGTTCACCTCCTCGGTCGAGGTGACCGGCCTGATCATCGCCAAGCTCGACGGCACGGCCCGCGGCGGCGCCGTCTTCGGCATCAAGGAGGCCCTCGGCTTGCCCGTGCGCTTCATCGGCACCGGCGAGTCCATGGAGCTGCTCGAGGAGTTCGAGCCCGAGCCGTTCGTCGACGCGATCCTCGGGAAGACGCTGGGCTGAGGCGCGTCCCTGGAGCACCCGCCTTGACCGATCCCGCACGCGACTCCCTCCAGAGCACCCGAGCGCTCTTGCTCGGGCTCTTGCTCCTCCCGCTCGTCGTTCTCGCCTGGCCGGCCCCGAACCCAGTCGCGAAGGACTTCGCGACGACGGAGCTCACGGCCACCGGCGTGGCGACGCTCTTCTGCGTGCCGCTCGGCCTGTTCCTCGCCTGGAAGCACCCGCTCCCCCTGCGCGGCTACCTGGCGCTGTTCATCGCGCTGCTGCTCCCGGCGAACTTCGGCTCCCCCACCGATTCCCTCGAGACCGACCGCGCGATCCAGACGTTCCTGATCGCGATCCTCGTCGGTACGGGCGCGGGGCTGCTCGACGCCAAGGGCAAGGTGCGACTCGTTCACGCCCTCGTGCTCGTCTCGATCGCGCTGCTCGCCCCCGCGCTCGTCGCGGGCGCACCCGGCTGGGGCGGCGTGCTCGGCAACTCGGGCGAGCTCTCGAACGCCGCGCTGCCCGGCGCGATCGGCGGGCTCGTCCTGTGGGCTCGCTCGCGCGGGGTCTGGCAGTGGGCGGGCATGGTCGCCAACTCCCTCTTCCTGCTGCACGCGATCTTCGCGCCTGCGCTGGCGGGGCTCGTCGTCGCCGGAGTCGCCAGCGCCGCGCTCGTCTTCCTCGCCCGTCCCACCTCCGCCGTCTTCCGCGCGAAGTGCCTCTCCGCCCTGCTCGTCGCTCTCGGCGGCGCGGCGTGGGTCAAGTGGGCTCCCGCGAGTGACGTGTCGCCCGCGCCGGCGCCCAGCGAGATCGCACTCAGCGGTGAGCCCACCCCGACGTCCCTCGGTGGCATCCAGGTGCGCCGCCGCGTCTGGTACGCGACCGTCGGGCTCGTCCTCGCGAACCCCATCGCCGGTGTCGGACCCGGACAGTTCGCCGCGCGCTTCCCCGAGTACCGCGACCCCGTCGAGCGCGAGCTGTCGAACTGGGGCTACGACATCGAACAGACCACCGAGGTCGAGCACCCGCACAACGACTGGCTCCTGCCCTGGGCCGAAGGCGGCGTGATCGCCGGCCTCGCGTGGTGGCTGTTCCTCGTCGGCGTCCTGCGAGCAGCCTTCGCCGCTCTGCGTCGCGGAGAGTCGGGCGACCTCGCGAACGCGGCCAGCGCGCTGGCCCTCCTCGCCGCGGCCCTGTTCAACGCGCCGCTGCTCTACAACCCGACGGCGAGCCTCGGCGCCTTCCTGGTGTTCGGCGCCGTGCTCGGGAGTACGCAGCGCCGTAGCGGACACCCCGGTGACAAGCTCGCGCTGGTGCTGACGCCCGGCCTCGTGCTGCTCTTGCTGTTCAGCGTCCCGCGCGCGCTGGCGGTCTGGCGCCACGGCGCAGCCCTCGGCGACCTCGCGACCACGCTCAGCACGACCGCGCACAAGATCGCGGTGGCCGAAGCCCTGGACGCGTGCGACGACTCCGTCGTGGCCCTGACCTTCGACGCGCGGCTGCGCGAACAGGGCGACGGCGACCTCGAAGCCGCGCTCGAGAGCTGGGAGCGTGTCCTCGCGCTGCGGCCGCTGCGCTTCGAGGCGTGGCTGCAGAAGGGGGTACTGCTCGCGCGCCTCGAACGGCCGGACGAGGCGCGGACCGCATTCGACCGCGCCCTGCAGCTCGATCCCGAACACCCGCCGCTGCGCCGCAACCGCGCGCGCCTCGCCGCGCGTTCCGGCCGCATCGACGACGCTCTCGTCGAGCTCGACTGGCTCACCGAGCGCGAGCGCGTCGACGCCGTCTGGCTCCGCGACCTCGCCTGCGAGGTGGTGCTCTACGGCGACGTGCAATCGGCCCTGCCGCTGTTCGCGCGCTCGGACGAGCGCTTCGCGGAGATGACCGGCGACCTCGCCTGGGCGCTCGACCAGGAATACCGCCGCTCGGGCAACGCCCTCGCCGCGGACGGCTTCCGCGCGCTCGCCAACCTGCTGTGGGCCGAGCGCCACGTCGAGCGGCTCGCCTGGGGCGACGCGCGGCGCTCGTACTTCCAGGCGCTGCGCGTCCAGCGCGACTACGTGCGGCCGGCGGGCCCCGTCGCCACGCGCCTCGAGTACGCCGCCGCGCTCTGGCGCGAGGGTCGCGAGGCGGAGGCGGACCAGGAGCTGGAGGGCCTCGACCCGAGCACGGTCAACTGGCTGCAACTCCCCGAGTGGAGCCGCGAGCCCTTGTTCGCGCTCGGCTTCACGGGCGGCGAGTAGCCAGGGCGCAGCCTGCGAGCAGCGCGAGCCCGGCGGCCCCGAGCGCGAGCCCCAGCCGCCAGGCGGGCGGCCGGTAGCGGAACACGAGGCTGTGCTCGCCAGGCGTCAAGAAGGCGCCGCGGAAGATCGAGTTCGTGCGCAGGATCTCGCGCGGCGCGCGGTCGACCTCGAGCTCCCACCCGGGGAAGTGCTGGTCCGTCAGGACGAACAGCCCTTCCCCGTCGAGCTCCACGCGGTACTCGACGCGCTCCGGCGTCCGCGCGATCTCGGTGACCTGCGCCTCCTCGAACGGAGACTCGAGCTCGAGCTCGAGCTCGCCCTCGACGAAGGCCTCGGCGAGCGGGTCGAAGCTCGCGAGCCGCTCCATCACCGACGCTTTGGTCGATACGCGCGGGACGCAGAAGGCGCGCGGCAGCGGCGCGTCCGCAGCGTAGACGTAGACCTCGGTGTCGGCCGGCGCGCCGTCCGGACCCGCGACGAGCGTCCAGCCCTCGAGCTGCCGCGGCGCGCCGAACAGCAGCGCACGCACGCCGAACAGCCGGAACGCAGCGCTCCCGAGCGCGGCGCCGTCGGCGTTCCAGTCGAGCAGCGGGTTGCGCCCGGACTGCAGCGCGAAGGCGCGATAGCCGTCGAAGCTCGCCACGTCGAGCGCGTCGTAGCCGTCGAGCGTCGTCAGTCCTTCGAGCAGCGCCGTGTTCCCCGGCAGCACGCCCGGCCCCGCGAACACACGCTCGCCCTTGAAGCGCTCCGCGAGGAATGCCTCGGTGCGCGAGCGAGAGAGGTGCTCGTCGCGCGGGACGGCGGGGTTCCAGGTTTGCGTCAAGAGCACCCCGGGCGCCGCGACGAGCCCCACCAGCAGCACTCCGCTCCAGCGCCGCCGCGGCGCGAGCACGAGCCCCACGGCGAGCAGCCCGAGCCCGGCTGCCCAGGGATCGAGCGGCCCGCGATCGGAGTTGCGGATCAGCGCGGGGCGTCGCGACCCCAGCAGCTCGCCGTCGCGCAGGAAGTCGACACGCAGAACCCAATCGCCTGTTCCGAGTCCGCTGACGTCGAGCTCGCCGAAGTCGAAGCGTTGCTCGCCGCGCTCGTGCCCGCCGAGGAGCCGCGCGATGCGCGTGAACGGCGCGGAAGCACCGGCCCGCGACTCGCAGGCCAGTCGGATCTCGTCCGCTTGCAACCCGCCGCGAACGACGCCGGAGAGGGAGGAGTTCGTAGCGCTCCCGCGCCCGGCCGGGAGCTCGTCGAAGGTCACGACGGCGTCGGAGCGATCGACGGCGAAGGCCACCGGAGAGGTTCGGGCCGCGTGATCGCGGGACAGCGCCACGACGGCGAAGGCCAGGAGCACGCAGGCCGCGGCCCAGCGCGCCGCGGGCCGCGCAACCTCGAGGCCACGGCCGGCGAGCAGGGCGAGCAGCAACGCCGCGACGCACGCGGCGCGCGCGGGCGCGGCCAGACCGACGAGCGGCAGCCAGCGCCAGAGGTCGACGAGGCCGGGCAGCTCGGCGGCGACCGCCCAGGCGACCGCACCCATCCAGGCGCGCGCGCGCCACGCGCCGCCCGGACCGTCGAGCGCCGCAGCCAGCGCGAGCAGGAGGAGCGGGAACGCGAGGCGCGTGCTCGCGAGCTCCAGCGCGCGCACGCCCTGCAGGCCGAGCTCGAAGTCCGCGCCTCGATCGACGAGGAAGAGCAGCAGCGCAGCGCCCACGAACGCGAACGGCAAGGCAGCCAGCAGGAGACCCTGGCGGCCGGCTTCGCCCCCGAACTCGGCGAGCCACAGCCGCGCGATCGCGAGGAAACCGAGCAGCGCGCCGAGCGCGAGGAGGTCCGGCCGCGCGCGCGCGCTCGGCGCGAGCTGGTGCGCGACGAGCGCCCCCGAGTGCTTCAGGTACTCGACGAACGGAACGAGGACCGGCGCGGCGAGTAACGTCCCCGTGAGCAAGGCCAGCCACGCGAAGCGCAGTCGCGCGAGCCCCGCGCCGCGCAAGGTGAGCGACCAGGCGCCCCCCGCCAGTCCGACGAAGAAAGCGACCTCCGGGTGCCCGCCGTAGATCGCCAGCGCGAGCGCGAGGGCCGCCGTCAGGAAGCCGCGCAGCGGGCGCGCGCCGCGCAGGCCCTCGACCCCGAGGAGCACCCACGGCAGGAGCGGCGTGACGTGCGCGAGGCTGAAGCCGAGCCACAGCACGATCGATCCCGAGGTCGCGTAACCGGCGGCAGAGAGCGCCGCCGCGGGCGCGCCGAGTCCGACGCGCCGCGCGAGCAGGTAGGTGCCGAGCGCCGCCAGCGCGATGCGCAGCGCGGCGAGCCACGCGAAGCCGCGATCGAAGAGCGCCCGACCACCGAGCGCGTCGAGCGCGACGAGCGCGAGCACCTGCGGATCGAGCGCGCCCCACTGCGCGGCCGCGAGCTGCGGCACGCCCGCGTAGATGTCGGGGTTCCAGAGCGGCAGCTCGCCCGCTCGCCAGCGACGCGCGACCGAGACGTACTGCGGATAGAAGGCCACGCCCGAGTCGGACAGCTCCACGTTGCGCGCGGCGGGCGCGCTGCTCCACGGCGCCTGCACGCTGGCCGTATCGGTCGCCAGGTAGACGACGTCGCCGTTCCACACCGGCGACCCCACGGCGAGGACACCGAGGAGCAGGGCCAGCGCCAGCGCGATCCAGGTCTCGCGCCCGCGGACGGGCGTTCGGGCGTCGGCGTCGGGTTGCACGGCAGAGGGTCTACACGCTCGGCGCTGGCGAAGCGAGCCCGGCGCCCTCCCAGGCTCCCACGCCCTCGCTACCGGGCCCTGGGCCGAGTACAACCCGAGACCTGCGCTCGGCGTCAAGTACCGCCCCCACCCCCGCCGAACCAGGAGCCATGTCGGTGCCCGATCTCAGCCTCATCGTTCCGGTCTTCGATGAAGGGGCCGTCCTGCGGGAGAGCGTCGCGCGACTCTTGCACAGCCTGGAAGCGCTGAACCTCTCGTTCGAGGTCGTGCTCTCGGACGACGGCTCGACGGACGGCTCGCGTGAGATCGTCATCGCGCTGGCGCACGCTGAGCCGCGGCTGCGCGCGATCACCAGCAAGGTCAACGAGGGCAAGGGCGCAGCGCTGCAGCGCGGAGTGCACGCGGCCGCCGGCCGCTGGATCGCGACCTGCGACGCCGACCTCTCGACCGAGCTCGGCGTCCTGCCCGCGGCGCTGCGCGAGCTCCAGCGCGGGGCCGCCATCGTTGTCGGCGACCGGCGCCACCCGAGCTCGCGCATCGCCCGCCATCAGCCGTGGCTGCGTGAGCGGCTGGGGAGCTGCTTCGGAGCGCTCGCGCGCATCGCGATCGGCAGCTCCTTGCGCGACTTCACGTGCGGCTTCAAGGCCTACCGGCGCGACGCTGCGCTGGAGGTCTTCGGTGCGCTGGAGACGCCGCGCTGGGCGTTCGACGTCGAGCTCATCGCGATCGCGAAGGCGCTCGGCATGCGCGTGGAGTCCGTCCCCGTCACCTGGCGCCACCGACCCGACTCGCGTGTACGTCTGCCCGGCGACGGCATCGGCGCCTTCTTCGACCTCGTGCGCATCGGCTGGCGGAGCCGCGTCGGCGCGTACGCTCAGTGAAAGGGCAGCGGCGATGAGGCGCGAGGAGCTGGAGCAGCAGCGCGCGCTCGAAGCGCGTCACTTCTGGTTCCGCGCACGGCGGCGTGCGTTGACACCGTGGCTGCGCGCAGCGGCCGCGGCCGCGCCGCCCGGTCCATGGCTCGAGCTCGGCGTCGGCGGCGGCGGGAACCTGCCGCTGTTCACGCAGGCCGCGCCCGAGCGCGCGCTGATCGGCGTGGACCCGAGCCCCCTCGCCCTGCGGTTCGGCCGCGAGCGACACGGCGCGCTCGGCGCGCTGAACGCCGACGCCGAGCGGTTGCCGCTGGCGCACGCGAGCGTCGCCATCGCCACCGCCCTCGACGTGCTCGAGCACGTGCGCGACGACGCGCGCGCGCTGGAGGAGCTCGCCCGCTGCTTGGCCCCGGGCGGAAGACTGATCGTGACGGTTCCCGCCGACCCTCGCCTGTTCGGCGCCCACGATCGCGCGCTCGGTCATCGGCGCAGGTACGTCCCGCACGAGCTGGAGACTCGCCTGGAGGAGAGCGGCTTCGAGGTCCTCGAGGCGCGCGGCTTCAATCGCGCCCTGCGCGGACCCGTCGCGCTCTGGCGTCGACGCCTCGCGCCGCCCGCGCAGAGCGACGTGCGACCGCTCCCCCGTTCCGTGAACCTGGCTCTCGGCGCCATCCTGGGAATCGAAGAGCGGCTGCCGACCTCCTGGAGAAATGCCCCCGGTCTCTCCTGGTGGATCCACGCGCGACGACGTAGCCCGCTCGAGTCCCGCCTCGGGCGCCTCGAGAGCGGCGCTTAGGACTGCGGGGCCCGATTTCCGCCGCCAGGCTGAAAACTCGCCCCGATTGGACGCGTATGGCCTCCGCAGCCCCGCCCCGGCAGGTATGGCGGGGGCTTCCCTCTGGATTCCCGGTGATTCCCATGACCATGTCCCAGATTCCTCCGCAGTCGCTCCACTCCCCTACAAAGGCAGAACGCATCCTGGTGATCGAGGACGAGGAGAGCCTCGCCGTCGGTATCCGCGACGCCCTCGAACACGCCGGATACAAAGTCGAGATGGCCCACGATGGGCCATCGGGCCTCGACCGGATCCGCAACGAGCCGTACGACCTCCTCGTGCTCGACCTCATGCTCCCCGGCCTGAACGGCCTCGACCTCCTGAAGGTCCTGCGCAAGGAGCGCCGCGACGTACGGGTCCTGATCCTGACGGCTCGCGCCGAGGAGCCCGACGTGCTGAGAGGGCTCGCGGATGGCGCGGACGACTACATGGCGAAGCCGTTCTCCCCCGCCGAACTCGTCGCGCGCGTCACGGCCCAGTTCCGTCGGCGCGACCTCGACAGCGCCCCGCCGGCGTTCCTCGAGCTCCCTGGCGACATCCGCGTCGATCTGGACCGCCTCGAGGTGCATCGCCCCGAGGGCAAGGTCGCGTTGACGCCGCGGGAAGGTGATATCCTCAGGTACCTGATTCAGCACCGCGATCGCGTGGTCACGCGTAACGATCTGCTCGTCGATGTCTGGCACTACAGCAACGGCAAGGTCGAGACGCGAACGGTCGACATCCACATCGTCGGCCTGCGGCGCAAGGTCGAGCCCGAACCGAGCTCGCCGCGCCTGATCCAGACGGTCCGCGGTAAGGGCTACCGTTGGCACGACTAGACAAGAAGAAGACCGCTCTCGCTCTCTACTCCCTCCTCCTGGTGCTCCCCACCTTCGTGTTGGGTGGGCTGCACTGGAGGCAGCTGCGCGCCGAGCAGAAGCTCGAGCTCGCGAAGGTCCCCGCTCTCGCAGAGGCGGGGACCACGCGTTTGATCCGAGGCATCAACGCGCGCCTCCAGGCGCTGCTCGAGTCCGAGAACCAGCGCAAGTTCTACGAGTACCAGGACAAGGTCTACCCGGAGAACCTGCTCGGGCCCGAGCTCAACTTCAGGCCCTCCTACCTGACCCAGGGCAACGCTCCCGCCGGCATCCTCGGCTGGTTCGCGTTCGACCTCAGGAAGCACCTCGAGCGCGAGGACAAGAACGTCCTCGACTACGACCTCTTCCACGGCGAGGGCGAAGGCTGGGCGTCGCGGCGCGGCACGATGGGGCGCGTCGTCGAGGACCTCATGCTCCACGACGAGATGGACGGGTTCCCCAAGCGCCTCACTCGCTACGACACGCTGCGCGATCCGTACCGCAAAGAGCTCTCCTTCGTCGTCATCAATCTCAGCGAGGAGCCCGACTTCGAGTGCCTGCGACGGGAGAAGCCGGCGCTGCGCGCCTTCGACGACGAGTTCGTCGACGTCTTCGAGTACGACTTCCACGTTCGCTTCTACCTCGAGCCGGACGGCACGCCGCGCATCCTCGCGACGCGTCTGATCATGGTCGACGGGGACCAGCGGCTGCAGAAGCTCCCTCCTTGCTACGCGAACCTCGCCAAGGGCGCGTCGCTCGAGCAGGGCTTCTTCATCGATCCGCAGTGGCTGTTCGCCGAGGTTCCGCTCGAGGTCGCGGCGCAGGTCCTGCGCGCGCCGGAGACGTTCCACCCCGCTGGCTCCCCGTCGCTCGCGGCCAGCGACGACTTGCTCGTCGAGAAGATCTACCTCGTCGAGGAGCTCGGCTTCGAGACCTACGACCCGGCCGACGCGAGCTACGGCGAGCTCCAGCTCACCATCGACACCGCCGCCTGGCGCCCGCGCCACGACAAGCAGACGCGCGGCTTCCTGGCCGTCGCTCTCATGCTGCTCATGACGCTCGGGATGGGGCTGCACCTCTTCCTGCGCTCCGTCCGGCGCGAGCTCGACCAGGCCAAGCGCACGGAGAACTTCGTCGCGGCCGTGACCCACGAGCTGCGCACACCCGTCTCCGCGATCCGCCTGTACGGCGAGATGCTGCGCGACGGCTGGGCGGCGAACGAGGACAAGCGCGTCGAGTACTACGGTCGCATCCTGCACGAGGCGAACCGCCTCGAGACCATGGTCGACCGCGTCCTGGAGAAGAGCCAGGTCGCCTCGACGGAGTCCAACCCGCGCGCCGGGGACGTCAACCAGTTCATCTCGGATCTCGTGAAGCGCTCGTTCGCCGGCGCGAACGATCTGCACGTCGAGCTCGACCCGTCCCTTCCGCTGGTGATGATGAAGCCGGAGGCGATCCGCTCGATCGTGACCAACCTGATCGAGAACGCGCGCAAGTACGCTCTCCCGCGTGTGGGCAGCCGACCGGAGGACCGCATCTGGCTGCGCACCTCGCTCGGCCCGAAGCAGCGCGAGGCCTACATCGAGGTGCTCGACCGTGGCCCCGGGATCCCCGACGAGGACAAGGAGTCGGTGTTCCAGGCCTTCTACCGCCGCGGCGACGAGGGCACGCGCAGCTCGAAGGGCACGGGCCTCGGACTGCACCTCGTGAAGGTCCAGGCCCAGGCCGTCGGCGGTGACGTCGTCGTCCTCGACCGGCCCGGCGGCGGCTGCCACTTCCGCGTACGGCTGCAGCTGGCGCCCGAACCCGAGGCGGCGGACGAGCCCGGCGCCGAAGGCCTCGATGCTCCGGACCTCGACGCAGCCGGGGCCGCCGCGCCCGACGACCTCGCCTGAGTCTCTCGCGCGTTCTCCTGGGGACGGCCATGGGGTACGGTGCCCGCGATGCACGTCGTCGTCCTCGGTGCCGGCCTCGCCGGACTCGCCGCCAGCTACGAGCTCTCCAGGCGAGGGCTGCGAGTGACGCTGCTCGAGCGCGAGGCGCGCGTCGGCGGCATGGCCGCCAGCTGGCGCAAGGGTCCGTTCTGGCTCGAGTTCGGCCCCCACCGCTTCCACACGAACGACCCCGAGCTGGAGGCCTACGTCACGGACGTCCTCGACGGGGCCGTCGTCCGTCGCCAGCGTCTCTCGCGCATCTACCTGCGCGAGCGCTTCTTCCGCTACCCGCTGGAGGTCGGTGACGTCGTCTCCAACCTCGACACCCGGGTGCTGGTCGCCGCGCTGCGCGACTACGTCGCGAGCCGCGCCCGCGAGCTCGTCCGTCCCCTGCCCGACGCGCACTTCGAGAACTGGGTGCTGAAGCGCTTCGGGCGCACGCTCTACGAGCTGTTCTTCGAGGCCTACACGTCGAAGGCCTGGGGCATGCCCTGCACCGAGATCAGCGCCGACTGGGCCGCGCAGCGCATCAGCCAGGCGAACCTCTGGGACACGATCAAGACGACCGTCGCGCCGCCGAAGGACGGCTCGGTGCGCTCCCTGGTCGGCGAGTTCCTCTACCCCCGCCGCGGCGGCGTCGGCCAGATCGCGCGCAAGTTCGCGGAGAAGATCCGCGAGCACGGCGGCGCCATCAAGCTCGGCTCCACGGTGCGCGGCATCGATCGCGAGGGCGACACGGTCCGGCGCGTGCACTACGACTTCCTCGGCCAGCGCGAGGTCTGCGAGGCCGACTGGGTCGTCAACACGGCACCGATCCACCGCATCCTGCCGTTCGTGAGCCCCGCGCTCGACGCCACGGTCCCGCGCGCCGCCGCCGAGCTCGAGCACGTCGCCATCGTGTTCGTCTACCTCGAGGTGCCGCGCGCGAGCGTCTCGCCGGACCACTGGATCTACCTGCCGGAGAAGAGCCTCACCGTTCATCGCGTCTCCGAGTTCAAGAACTTCTCGGACACCGCGGCGCCCGGAGATCGCACGGCGCTGTGCTGCGAGATCACCTGCCGCTTCGGCGACCGCACGTGGAAGCTCGGTTTGGAAGAGGCGGCGCGCATCGCCGAGCGCGACCTCGTGCGCTGCGGGCTGCTCGAGCCCGGCGAGGCGCGCCCGCTCGACCTCGCGAAGCTGCCACGGGCCTACCCCGTCTACCGGGTTGGCTACCGCGAGCCCGTGGAGGCGCTTTTCAGCGCCAGCGGTGCGCTCCGCAACCTGATCCACACAGGACGCCAGGGCCTCTTCCGCTACAACAACATGGACCACTCGATCGCCATGGGGCGCCACGCCGCCGCGCGCGTCGGCGCGGACCAGCCGAGCGAGTACGTCCTGCCCAGCGAGCACTTCGGATGACGCTGGCCGCGCCCATCGACGTCACGCCCTGTCCGGTGTGCGACTGCACCGCGAGCCGCCTGCGCTTTCGTGAGGGCGAGCACGCCGTGCAGGACTGCGCCGACTGCGGCGTGACCTTCGTCAGCCCGCGGCCGAGCGCCGAGCGGCTGATCGAGGAGGTCTACGACGAGGGCTACTGGACTTCGACGGCGCCGCGCGAGCGGGGCTACGCCGACTACCGCGCGGACGCCGCGCTGTCGCGGCGGACCTTCCGCCGTCGCCTGCGCGCGCTGCGCCACCTGCTGCCGAAGCCCGGGCGCACGCTCGACGTGGGCTGCGCGAGCGGGCCATGGGTCGAGGTGCTGCTCGAGGCCGGCTGGGACGCCTACGGGCTGGAGCCCTCCGTGACGATCGCGCGCAGCGCGCGCGAGGTGCTCGGCGAGCGCCTGATCGAGGGCACGCTCGAGAGCGCAGCGCTGGCGCCGCAGAGCTTCGGCCTCATCACGCTCTGGGACGTCCTCGAACACCTCCCCGCGCCGATCGACGCCCTCGGCCGCGTGCGCGATCTCCTCGCGCCGGGCGGGCGCGTCGTGATCGAGACACAGGACGTCGCGTCACCGGTCGCGCGGCTCGCGGGGCGCCGCTGGCACCACTTCAAGCACCGCGAGCACCTCGTTCACTTCTCGCCGCGGACGCTGGAGAACGCCCTCGAACGCGCGGGCCTGCGGCTCCTGGAGCTGCGCCGCCGCGGCGCAGGCAAGTTCGTCCGCGGCGCGTTCCTGGTCGAGCGCAGCGCGCGCCTGCACCGCCGCGCCCCCGCCCTCTTGCGGCCGCTCCTCGGCGGCCAGTGGTCCGTCTACGTCAATCCGGGCGACGAGATGATCGCCCTCGCGGAGCGCGCGCGATGAGGACCAAGGCCTTCGAGCAGTTCCTCGCGCTCGAGCGCGAGCACTGGTGGTTCCGCGGCCGGCGCGCGGTCTACCTCGAGCTCCTGCGCGGCGCCCTCGAAGGGCGCCGCCCCCGCCGCGTCCTCGACATCGGCGCCGGCGTCGGAGGCTTCTTGCCCGAGCTCTCCGGGCTTGGCCAGCGCGTGCACTTCACCGAGTTCGACCCCGAGGCGCTCGGAGCGGCCAGCGCGCGGAGCGTCGCGCACGGCGTGCGCGCGCGGGCCGAGGCGCTCCCCTTCCGCGACGAGAGCTACGACCTCGCGTGCCTGTTCGACGTCGTCGAGCACGTCGCGGACGACGCGCGCGCGCTCGACGAAGTGGCCCGCGTCCTGCGACCGGGCGGTCTCGTCGTGCTCAGCGTCCCCGCGCACCCGTGGCTGTTCAGCCGCAACGACGTCGTGGCCGGTCACGTCCGGCGCTACACGCGCGAGCGCCTGCAGACCTTGATCCGCGGCGCCGCGCTCGAGCTCGTGCGCTGCACCTACGCCAACGCGCTGCTGTTCCCGGCCATCGCGCCCGCCGTCCTCGCCTCGAAGCTGGTCGAGCCCCTCGCGCCCGGTTCGGAGCACACGAACCTCTCGCTGAAACTGCCGCGCTGGGCCGATCAGCTGTGTTTCCGAGCCTTTCGCGCCGAGCTCCTGCTCAGCCGTCGCTGGGACCTCCCGCTCGGACACTCGCTGTTCGCCATCGCGCGTCGTACCGAGGTGGGCGCCGCGCTGATCGGGCCGGCGCCGCGGAGATCAGGCGCAGCCGCGCTCCTTCAGCCCACGGTCGTCTGAGCCCGCAGGCTCACCCCACCTTGCGCTCGTCGCGCTCCGCGGAGGAACTCGCTGCGTTCGCGTCGGGCTGCGGATCACTGTCCGCGAGCTCGCGCACCGGCGCCGGCTTCCAGTCCCAGCCCTTGCCGCGCAGCATCCAGACGATCGTGCCGGCGACGAGCCGCAGGTCGATCCCGAGGCCGACGTCGCGAACGTACGCCTCGTTGATCGCGAGCTTCTCCGCGTAGGCCTGCACGTCGCGGCCGGTGTAGCCCTGGGTGATCTGCGCCTGCCCGGTGATGCCCGGCCGCGAC
>CAYGST010000049.1:0-15827 GCA_964352415.1 uncultured Planctomycetaceae bacterium
CTTGAGGTCCGCGCTGCCGTTTTCGCCGGGGGGCGTGCCGACGGCGATGAACACGACCTCTGCGCCGGCGATGCCCTCGGCGTAGTCCGTCGTGAAGTTCAGCCGTCCGTCGCGGACGTTGCGGCGGAGGAGCTCCTCGAGGCCGGGCTCGTAGATCGGGAGGATGCCGTCATGGAGGCGGCGGACCTTCTCCTCGTCGATATCGATGCACGTGACGTGATTGCCGCTCTCGGCGAAGCACGTGCCGGCGACGAGGCCGACGTATCCAGTTCCTACGACTGCGATGCGCATGGGAAGGTGATGCGATGGGGGGCTCTGAAGGGCGCTCCGGACCGAGCGCCGACCGGGGTTCTCTCGACCGAAACGAGGGCCAACCCCGAATCCGGCTCCCGGAATGGAGGGATCAGGCGGGGGAGGATACCGTGTCGTCCCGGATCTGGAACGAGGGCGATTAACTCAGTGGCTAGAGTGCCTCCCTTACAAGGAGGAGGTCGGGGGTTCGAGTCCCTCATCGCCCACCAGACCCCTTCCGCGGTCGATCGATTACCAGGGACGCCGCGAGGCCTGTTGACCGGCTGCGCGCCGCGTCAGCCCACCGGGTTCAGCGGGCCGTCGTCGGCGGGCGTCGGAGCCTCGACGAGGTAGGCCCGGTGGCCGCGCTCGAGACGTGCGACGAGCAGATCGCCCGTGCGCGTGCCGCGGCCGCGGAAGCGTCGCTCCAGGACCTCGGGTGGATCGGAGTGGCCGCGCTTGCGAACCCGCAGCGGGCCGACGTCGTGCTCGGCCAGCAGCGCCCGAACCCGCTTGCGGTCGAGCGGGCAGCTCCCGACGACGCGCCAGACGCGCAGGAATGGACTCGCGGGTCGCTCCATGCCCCCCAGGTAGGCGATCTGCGCGGCCAGCGGGGCGAGGCCGAGCGCGGCGGCCAGCGTCCCTAGCAGCCCGGCGCGCAGCAACGCCGGGTCGGGGTCGGCGATCCAGCGGGCTTCGCTCGCGGCGGCTTCGGTCAGCGGCGCGACCGCGGTGGGTCGCCCTGCAAAGGTCGCCTCGGCTCCCCCTCGATCGAGCCGCGTCGCCACGCGCTCGGCAGGAGCGTCACCCGCGAGCACACCGGTCCAGAGCGCGACCTCGACCAGCTCCCCCGAGCGGCTGAGCCACTCGCGGCGGCGGGGGAGTGACGTCGGGAGCGCGACCGCTTCCGCTTCCTTCAGAGCGGCGGGATCGATCGCCGGCGCGAGCTTCAGGCAGGCGCCCGAGAAGCGCGCCGCTGCGCGCAGCGCGGCCTCTAGCGTCGGTGACCACTCGCGCGGATCGAGCGAGCGACGCCCGTCGCCGCGACGATCGGGGTCGCAGAGATAGAGATCGGAGCTCACCGCGGGTTCGGCGGCATCCGCCACCGCGACGAGTGCGCGCCGTCCGTGTGACTGGAGATTCGCGCGCGTCAACTCGACGCACGCGAGGTCGCGATCGCAACTCACGACCTGCGCGCCGTCGAGGGCCAAGGCCACGCTGTCCGCACCGATGCTGCACGTGGCATCGAGCACGCTCGCGGACGGTGCCCATGCCGTGATGCACGCGGCGCGGCGCCGCGCGACGACCTCCGAACTCGCTTGCGCCAGCCCTTTCTTTGTGAGATACGGGAGCGACATCGTCGGGAATCGCCGTGCCGCACGATGTCGCAATTCCCAGAGCCCTGCGGCCGTCCGGGCCAGCTCGGGCGGCAATTGCTTCTGCAGCAACGTGATCAACCTCAAGCCCGACGCATCCTCCGGCACGGTCCGCAGCGTTGCGTCGATGCGTTCGTCGAGGATGGGATTCATCGTTGCTGCGTGGTTGCGCGCGTGGTGTTCGGCGCGACGTGATGGGCGAAGTCTCGCCCGATCCCTTGTCGACTCGATGCGTGATTCACGTCGTCGTACTTGGCAAGCTGTCCCGGCTCGCGCCAGTGCCTGTCGACTGCGCGCCGTCGTTCTTGCTTCGTCCGAGTAGGAGATTGCCTCCCCATGAGCCGCATCCTTGTCATCGATGATGACGCGGGCAACCGACTGATCATCAAAAGCCGCCTGAGCGATCTCGGATACGAGGTCGTGCTCGCGGAAACGGGTGCCGGTGGGCTGGTCGAAGCCCGCAACGTGGCCATGGACCTGTTCCTGGTCGCCGCGGGCCTTGGCTCGGGCATCGACGCCGTGGACGTCTGCCGGCGGCTCAAGGCGCTGCCCGAGACGGGCTCCATCCCCGTCGTGATCTACAGCAGCCTGCCCGCGAATCCGGAGGAGCTCGCCCGCGCCTACGACGCCGGCTGCGAGGCCTTCGTGCCGAAGAACGAGATGACCGCGCTCGACCAGATCGTGCGCGTCCAGCTGCGCAACAAGAGCATCGTCGAGGACCTCTCCGAGCAGAATCGGGTCCTCGATCAGCACAACCGGCGTCTGCGCGAGGAAAGCCAGCGCGACGCGGATCGCGAGCAGTCGCGGGGCCAGAGCGGCGAGCACTCCCTCGTGCTGCGCGAGCTCGCGGCGAATCGCCCCGACGGCGTCCTGCTCGTGGACGGCGAGGGCTTCGTCCGCACGGCGGATCGCGGGGCCTGCGAGATCTTCGGCAACCGCATCGAGCGCAAGAACCTCGGCTCGCTGGCGCCAGCCAGCGGCCTCGAGGCCTTCGTTCGCGACGCTCGCTACGAGGCGCGCGACGGCTTCCGCTTCGACCTGAACGCGATCGGTGGTCGCTCCGCGCGCTCGTTGACCGCTTCGGTCATCCCGCTGCTCGGCGACTCGGACGCGAACCACGGCGTGTACAAGATCGTGCTCCTGCTCGACGCGGCGAAGCGCAAGATCGCCGCCGAGATGCTGCGCGTGAACGAGCCGGGCGTCCCGCGCCAGCAAATGGGCGCGATGCTCGACGCGGCGCGCGAGCACTACTGCCGCGAGCTGCTCGTCGGCGAGAGCCCGAGCATGCGCCGCGCCCACGAGGTCATCGAGGCCTTCGCGCGTCGCCGCAAGCCGGTCCTCCTCGTGGGGGAGCGCGGCGTCGGCAAGACGCGCATCGCGCGGACGGCGCACTACGCCGGCCCCTTCACCGGTCCCTTCCTGCAGTTCTCCTGCTCCGGGGTCAACGAGGAGAGCCTCGAGCGCGAGCTGTTCGGCTACGTGAAGGGCGCCTTCGAGGACGCGCTGGCCGACCGGCCGGGCATGCTGCACCTCGCCGCGGACGGCACGATCTACCTCGAGGACATCGGCGAGCTCAGCCCCGAGCTGCAGAAGCGCTTGCTCGACGTGATCGAGACCGGCGTGCTGCGGCGGGTGGGGTCCGAGCGCAAGGAGAAGGTCGAGATCGGCCTGGTCGCGTCGTCACGCGAGCCGCTCCAGGGGCGCGTGAAGGAGGGCACCTTCGCGAAGAAGCTGCTCGCCTGCTTCGACGAGAACACGGTCGAGGTCCAGCCGCTCACCGAGCGGCAGGAGGACGTGATCGCGCTGGCGGGGCTGTACGTCACGCACTACGGCCGCTCGTTCGGCGTGCGGATGATCGACGAGGATGCCGTCGAGGTGCTGCTGAACTACGGCTGGGGCGGCAACGTCAGCGAACTCGAGGACGCCATTCGCGAGGCCTGCACCCGCGCTGACGACGGAACGATCTCGCCGGGACACCTGCCGCAGGCGCTGCTGGACGAGAGCGAGGGCCTGCCCGCGCACGTCGTCACGCCGAGCCCTCGTCGGAACCAGACCCAGACGATCGGCGGCGTGACGCCGATGCCGACCGGCGGTGGGGCCTCCCCGCGCCGGCGGAACTCCTGGGACATCGGCGACGACGATCCCATCAGCCTGGACTTCTACGAGAAGAAGGCGCTCCTGCGGGCCCTCGACCACGTCGGCGGCGACAAGCTCGCCGCGGCGCGACTGCTCAAGGTCGGCAAGAGCACCCTCTACCGGAAGCTCAAGCGCTTCGAGATCGAGTAGGGCCGGCAGGCCGCCATGCAGCTCATTCCGTCCGAGAGCCCTTCCGCCGCGGACGACTGGACGACGATCGGGGAGCGGACGAACGCGCTCGCTCCAGCAAGGTGGTTGCTGTCGCCCCACCCCCCGCTCGCGGGGGGTGGGGCGATTCCTTGGGCCCTTGAAAGGTCCCTGGGGGGCACCTACGAGCACTTCACGAGCGCACGCCTGTGGCGCTCCAGAAGGTAGGAGTTGAGCCTTCTTCACACGGAAGGTGGTTGCTCGGCTCCGATTCGCCCCCGCGCGGCGAGTCGGGGCCCTTCCTTCTATCTGGGCCGACCCCCGAGTCGGGCTGATCGAGCCCGGGGCTAGGGCAGCTCGACCCGCACCGGTTCGGCGACGCGCGTCGTGGCGTCCGTGACCGACTGGTCCGGGTTGACGAGCTCGATGCGCAGCTCACGGATGCTCTCGCTGCCGCGCTCGAGCTCAGTGTGCAGGAGCCGCACGCGCCGCTCGCCGGTCTCCGACAACAGGATGTTCGAGCGCGCGTGGAGCCGCGTTCCGCTCTGCATCCGACCGGTCGGGTCCACGTACCAGACCTGGCCGAGCGAGTCCGTCGCGCTGACCTCGAGGTCCGCCAGCTGCAGGTGGCCGTGATGCTCGAGCTCGATGGTCAGGACGCCGTCCGTGACCCGCGCGTTGAGGCGCGGGCCCGCGTCGAGGCTAAGGCGTCGCAGCATCCACGCTCGATCGTGCTCCAGACCGGGGTTCTCCCGGCCACGCCGATTGAGCGGGACCGTCACGACCTGGTAGTCCCCGAGCGCAGCGCGAACGGCCTCGGAGCGCCCGGGCTGGTCGGCGTGCAGGTCGAGCTTGGCCCAGGTGACCGTCAACGCGTCGAGCGCGGAGGTCGCGCTCTGGTCGCGCCAGAACGGCACGATGTACTCCGGGGCCTTCTGCAGCTCGGCGAGGACGTCCACGCGCACCTGCAGCGGGGAGAAGCTCGTCCGCTCGTAGGGTGCGACCGGCGTCGAGCGCCCGAGCAGGTCGCGAACCGGCAGGCCGGAGATGTAGGCGATCGAGCCCGGGTACGGGGTCAGCACGGTGCGGCCGGGTTCGACCTCGTCGCGCAGGAAGATGGCGATCTCCCGCAGCGAGCGCGTCGCCCGCTTCTCCTCGTCGAGGCCGAGGCGACCGAGCTCGTCGTCGAAGCCGAAGCGAAGCTGCGCGGTCGGCTGCATCCAGCTGCGCTGCGCCTCCTCGAACGGAATCGGTCCGATGTTGGTGGGGCTGAAGCTGGCGAGCGCCGAGGCCAGGACGGCGATCAGGAAGCTCGACCAGGCGAGTCCGCGAACGGCGGGCCGCGCGCTGTTCAGCGCGGTGATGAGTCCCTCTTGGCCCGCGAGCAGCAACAGCGGCAGGATCGGCACGAGCCCTTCAGCGAACGGCGTCGAGCCGCCGCCCTGGAAGACCACCACCACGATCCACGCGAATGACAGCAGCAGCGCGCGCTTGCCCGTCCGCGAGAGGTTGTTGCGCAGGAGGTACCAGACGGCGTACACGACGAGCGCCGGGCTCACGCAGGAGACGAACACGTCGCGCACGTAGGCGACGCCGTTGGCCAGCTCACCGGCGCGGAGCTCGAAGAGGTCCTGCGCCCACGGGGACGTGAGTCCTCCCGTGACGCGCCAGCGCAGCGCGGCCAGCGCCACGAGTCCGACGGCCGGCGCCAGGAACGGCTTGAGCGAGCCGACGGGTTCGCCCTTCGGTGCGGAGGGCCGGCGCGCCCAGAGGCGCAGCGCGAGGAACGTCGCGATCAGCACCCAGCCTTCGCCGCGCGTCCAACCGCAGAGGACGAGGACGATCGCGAAGGGGATCTCCCAGCGGCGCTCGAAGGCGAGGAAGGCCCCCGTCACCAGAGCAGCCAGCAGGGCGGCCTCGGTGCCGCTCACCGTCGCCGCGGCGACCGCTCCGCTGATCGCCAGCAGCATCGGAACAATCAGGCTCGCCGCGCGATCCGGGTGGAAGCGCGTGGTGAGGATCAGCGTGCTCGCGCTGGCCGCGATGCCGATCCCGCGCATCAAGAAGTTGATGGACAAGGGCAGCCGCTCCGCGAGGGCGGAGATCATCACCCACAGGGTCGAGGGGTAGCTGTCGAGCCCGCTCTGCCCGGGCGCCCAGGTCCACGTCCCCTCGAACACCAGGTTGCGCGCGACGCGGTACGCGATGAACGCCTGGTCGTACGGCGGGACCAGCGCGCCAGCCGCGTCCGTCCGGATCGCCATGCTGTGGGCGACCAGGATGGCCAGGGCGACGAAGATGACGAGGCTGCGATTCATGCGCGCTCGAAGTGTGCCCGGGCCTCCGGGCCAAGAAAAGGTCCGTCCGCGGCGACGATCAAACGTCGCTCTCGATGTCGAAGCGCTCGAAGCCGTCGAGGGCGCGCTGGACGAGGCCCACGCAGTCGAGCGCCGCCTCGGCCGCCACGCAGTCCGCGATCTGTCCGTGGATGATCGGCTTCTCCGGCATGAAGACCGTGCAGCAGTCCGGCTCGGGCTGGCTCGAGATGTCCATCGTCCCGATCCGGCGCGCGACCAGGATCGTCTCCTCCTTGTCGTTGGTGACGAGGGGCCTGAGCACCGGCAGATCCGCGGCGGCTTCGATGCAGGTGATGTTCTCGAGGGTCTGGCTGGCGACCTGCGCGAGGCTCTCGCCGGTCAGGAGCGCCTTGCACTTGTTGCGCTTGCCGAGGCGCGTCGCGATGCGCTGCATGAAGCGCCGGTAGAGGACGGTCCGGTACGCCTCAGGGGCATGGTCGCGGATCGCCGTCTGGATCTCGGTGAAGGGGATGACGTACAGGCGGCTCGAGGGCTGGAAGCGCGCCAGATGTCGTACGAGGTCGACCACCTTCTTCTTCGAGGCCTCGCCGATGTACGGGTAGGAGTGGAACGTGACGTAGTACACGCGCGCTCCACGCTTCATCGCCATGTAGGCGGCGACGGGGGAGTCGATGCCGCCGGAGAGGAGGCACATCACGCGTCCGAGCGTTCCGACGGGGAGGCCGCCGGGCCCGGGCATGCGCTGCAGGAAGAGGTAGGTGCGCGAGCGCCGGATGTCGATCCCGAGCTCGAGGTCCGCGTCGCGCATGGCGACCCGCAGCCCGGCCGCGCCGGGCAGGACGTGGTCCGCGACGGCGCGGTCGACGTCGATCGAGCGGATGGGGAAGCCCTTGTTGGCGCGAGTCGTGCGCACCCGGAAGGTCCGCTCCTCGCCTGCGGGGATCGACTGCAGCGCGTCCTGGACGACCTGCTCGGCGACCTCGTTGATGGACTCGAGCGTGTTGCGCGCTCCCCACGCCGGCGACACGGACTTGATCCCGGGGACGTCCTGCAGGCGCCGCGCGAGGTCGAGCAGCCGACTCTCTGCCATCACGAACAGCCGCCCGCGCTTGCGGTGGACCTTGACCCCCGTGAAGTGCCGGGCCGCCACCTTGATGTTGCGAACGAGCACGTCCTCGAACTGGCGGCGGTTCTTGCCCTTCAGTCCGAGCTCGCCGTAGCGGACGACGATCATCTCGGGCGCTGCGGTCAGCGAGCTCGGTGTGGTGGGGTTCATCTCGGGCTGCTAGAGGTTGGCCAGTTCGCGCGAGACATCGTGGAGGACGGCGCAGGTGCGCTCGATCTCCTCGAACGTGTTGTCGCCTCCGAGCGAGAGGCGCAGGACCTGACGAGCCTCCTCCGGCGAGAGCCCCGCGGCGAGGAGGACCGGGCTGATCTCCTTCGTGTTCGCCTGGCACGCGCTGCCGGCGCTGCAGACCACGCCGCGGGAATCCAGGTGATGCAACCAGACCTCGGCGGGCGCGCCGGCGACGCGCAGCGAGAGGATGCCGGGCTGCTGCTGTTCGAGGTCGCCAGGAGCCACGGCGTCGACGCCCGCGAGGTTCTGCAGTCCGTCGAGTAGCCGCGCGCGCAGCGCGAAGAGGTGTTCGAGCGTCCGCGCCTGCGCGCGCTCCGCGAGCTCGGCAGCGACGCCGAAGCCGACGATACCCGCGACGTTCTCGGTGCCGGAGCGCAGGCCGCCCTCCTGTCCGCCGCCGTGCAGCAGCGGGCGCAGGGAGAGCTCGCGCGCGCAGACGAGCGCGCCGACGCCCTGCGGGCCGTTCACCTTGTGCGCGGAGAGCGCCACGCTGTCCGCGCCGAGCTCCTCCAGCGAGAGCGGCAGCTTGCCGAGGGCCTGGATCGCGTCGACGTGCAGGTGCGCGCGGGAGTCGCGCGCCTTCAACAGCGCCGCGATGCAGGAGGTCGGATAGATCGAGCCGAACTCGTTGCTGACGAGCATCTGCGCCACCAGGCGCGTGTCGGGCGTGAGGGCGCCGTCCAGCGCGTCGAGGTCGAGCTCGCCGCTCGCGCGCAGCTCACCGCGCTCGACGTCGAAGCCCTCGTCCTCGAGGGCATCGGCCGCCGCGCGCACCGAAGCGTGCTCGGTCGGACCGATGCAGAGCCCGCCGCCGCGGGGTCGCGGCCCGCGCATCAGGCCGAACAGCGCGAGGTTGTTCGCCTCGGTGCCGCCGGACGTGAAGATCACGTTGCGCGGCTCCGCGCCGACGGCTCGCGCGACCTGGGCCCGGGCCCGATCGATGGCTTCGCGGGTCGCGATGCCCCGGCGGTGCACCGAGGACGGGTTCCCCCAGGCCGCGTCGAGGTAGGGCAGCATCGCCTCGCGCACCTCGGCGGCGAGCGGCGTCGTCGCCGCGTGGTCCAGGTAGATCGAGTTCATCGAACCTCCGATCCTACCCGGGTTGCCGAGGTGAGATCGGCCCGCGGGGGTGCGAATCGTCCACGGCGCGCGCTCTTCCGTTCGCCTGCGGGGTCGGCGGTCAGCTGTCGCCGCGCAGCTGGAGCGGCGGTACGTCGACCTCGGAGCTCGTGCCCTCGAAGACCTCGATGCGCTCGGCGTAGTGGGCCTCGCCCGCGTCGATCCGCAGCTCGTAGGTCCCTGGCGGCAGGTCGCGCACGACGAAGGCGCCCTCGATGTCCGAGAGCTCGGGCTTCCACGGGCGGCCGCGATCCCCGCCCGGCGAGACGCGCACGAAGGCGCCCTCGACGAACTGGCCGCCGGTGTCGAGCAGGCGGCCGGCCAGCTCGCCCGTGCGCACGCGAACCTCCGCGCGCTTCTTGGCCGGGCCGTGGACGAACTGGCTCGTCGCCGGGTCGGCGAGGTTCGGCCAGCTCCCGCCGGCGGCCCAGGGCGGGAGGATGCGCACCTCGTACTCGCCGTGGATCAGCGACTCGAACGCGAAGCGTCGGTCGGCGCCGAGCCTCGTGGCGACGGGCACGGGCGTGCCCAGGGTCTGCGGCGGATCGACGGGGACGAACTGCACCTCGTAACCGGCCCAGCCGCGCCCCGACATCGCCGCGGTCACCTCGCCTTCCAGCGGGCTCGTCGCGATCTCCGCCAGAACGGGCGTCGCGGGCAGCGGCTTGCGCAGCTCGAGCAAGAGGTCCTCCTCGGGCGCGGCGACGAAGTACTCGCTCGCCTCGTACTCGCGGGCCAGAACGGTCATCCGGACGGTGCCCGCCGGCAGGTGTTCGATCGCGAAGCGGCCCTGCGTGTCGCAGTAGTCCCAGGCCAGCTCGCCGTCGAGGTCGACGAGGACCAGAGACTCGGGCAGCGGTTCGCCGTTCACGCCGAGCACGCGCCCGGCGATGCGCTCGGTGCCGACTGTCAGGATCTCGCTCGGCAGCTCGACGACCGGCGGCACCGGGAAGTCCGGCAGGTCGAGCCCCTCGGTCCGACAGCCGCGCACGACGAGGGCCCCCGCGAGGAGGACGAGCCCGGCGTAGGGCAGCGAGGTGAACAGGCGCTTCACGCGGCGGAGGATAGCAACCGGTCGCCGCCTACCCTCTGGGTGAGCGTCGTGCACCGGGCGTCAACTCGCTCGCGCCTCCGAGGAGCGCGGTGGGCCGCGTTCTGGCGGTCTCTGAACCGAGAGGCGATGGTCGGGGGCGCGGACTCGCGGCCAGGGCTGCCGGGGGGCCTCGACGCGGAGCGGAGTCCACGTCGAGCCGCGCTTCACGGTGGGACCGGTCGGGCCCCTCTCTCTTCTGGTGAGCACCGTCAGATGGCCCTTCTTGGCCCCTGAAGTGATGTTTGTTCGATAAATTGCTATTTTGGTGATGCGTGAACGAGGTGCTTGGCCGAACGTGGGGGCATGGCTGGAGACGAGACTTGGGTCGAGCGCTGCCTGGACGAGCTGGAGGGCCTCGGCTTCACGCACGCCTCGGCACGAGCACGGCCCGAGGCCGATTCGATCCACGACCTGGTCCTCAGTGATGGCGATCGATCGTGGAAGTTCCGCACGGAGTGCGTTCGCCACATGCGCCCGAGCACCGTGTCGTATCGAATCGGAAGCCTGAGATCCGGAGAGACGGGAGACGCGGCGGCACATCCCTGGTTGTTGTTCTCCGAGCGCATCTCCGAGAGCGTCGGCAGGTCTCTCCGCGACCAGGACGTCTGCTACGTCGATGCGTCCGGGAACGCGTGGATCCAGCAGCCGGGGCTGCGGGTATGGGTCGAGGGCAGACCTCCGAAGCGAGCCCAACGCGTCAAGCCGAAGATGACGACGCCGACAGCGCTCCAAGTCGTCTACCTGCTACTGAAGGAGCCCGTGTGGTGCGAGCGTCCGTACCGGGAGGTGGCCGAACGAACGGGTCTGGCTCTCGGGACGATCGGCTGGATCATGAGTGCCATGATGGACTCCGGCTGGGTGCGCGGGCTTCGTTCACGGCGCGAGCTGACGAACCCCCGTGAGCTGTGCGCCCACTGGGAGCAGAATTGGCACGAGCGCCTGCGTCCGCGACTCGAACCCCGTCTCTGCAAGGGTCGTCCAGACCCTGGATACGAGTCCCTGCTCGAGCGGTGCGCAGGTGAGTCCGACTGGCTCGTGGGAGGGGAGCTCGCTGCAACGAAGGTCGTGGAGGGCCTGGAAGCGGCGAGTGTCACGGTTCACGTTCCTCGGGGGGGCGTTCGTGCCTGCCTCGAGAAGCTGAAGTTGCTCCCGCATCCGGAAGGCGATGTCCACGTCCTCGAGACCTTTGGCCAGGACAATGGATGGGCTCAGGACACTGCCAAACGACTCGACGACGGGGCGCGACTCGCCGACCCGTTGCTCATCAGAGCAGAGCTGCTCGGCAGCCGCGACGAGAGAGTCCACTCGTTGGCAGATGAGCTGTTCGAGCGCTACGTGGTGCCCCGATGGGGAGGCTAGTCGACACGAAAGAGCTGGTTCTCGGCGACTTCGCTCGAGTCGCCGAGGCACGCGAGCTTCGCTTCGTCGTCATCGGAGCGGGGGCGCGAGTCCTCTTCTGCGAATCGACAAAGCTCGACCCTGGGAGGCTCACCACGGACTGGGACCTCGCCGTTCCCGTACAAGACTGGCGCGAGTACCACGAGCTCATTTCGGCATTGACTGACCCGGCCAGCGGACACTTCGCGCCAACGGAGACTGAGCACCGGCTCCTCCATCGTCAGACCAGCGTTCTCCTGGATCTGGTGCCATTCGGCGGAGTTGAAGAGCCAGTAGGCACTCTGACCTGGCCGAGTGGCCAGAAAATGGACGTGCAGGGAATCGATCTCGTGTTGAGCAAGAGCGCTGTGTACGAGCTCGGTGCCATCGAGATCCCGTATGCATCGCGGCTCATGCAGGCGCAGCAGAAGGCCGCCGCCTACCTGGACAGGCGTGACCGAGGTGTGACCCACGACGTTCTCGACTTCATGTGGGTGTTGCGGAACTACGAGGAGGCAGGAAACGAGTCCCGGGTGTTCGATGAGGCGTGGGCGACCATCGAGGGCAACGACATCGAACCGTTCGCTTGGGGGGCGGCGCTCCTCGGTCGAGACCTGAAGCGGAACGCTGCCGAGTTGCTCGAACCCGTACGAAGGCTTCTCGCGGAGCTCGACGATTCGGAGTCTCGGGCGTCGCGAGACCTCCGGCCCAAGCAGGCACACGACCACGGGCAGCGCGTCCTCTCGGAGATACGGGAGCTAGGGAGAGCGGTCCGGGCCGGGCTCGACGCGGACTCGACCGCGTGATCGCGAGGGTCGACGCCCCGGCCCACGCGCTTCCGCCGCCGGTTGCTAGGCTGCCGGAATGAAGCTCCGCGCCGCAGCCCTTGTCTTCCCGCTCGCGCTGACCTCCTGCGGCGGCTCCCAGCCCATCGGTGCGCCGGGCGTGCCGTGGCAGCTACGCGTCGACTCCTGGCGCACGGATCCGGTCTGGGACGATGGCCTGGCTGAGGTCTGCGTCTACGCCGCAACGCGGACGATCTACGGCGTCCCGCGCGACTACGAGGCGACCGTGTACACGAACAAGCAGCACATGGACCTCTCCACGACGACGAAGGCCTCCGGTGCGGGCGGTGTCGAGGTCTTCAAGCAGCACGCGGCCGAGCGGGTCCCGACCGAGAACTACGATTACGACTTCTCGACCGCGACGTTCACCGTGACGCGCAACCTCGCGCCGTACAAGCTGACCGCCGCGACGCAGGAGGACTGCGGGGCGAGCTTCAAGCAGGTCTGGCGCGATGGAGCGCAGCTGCGCTGGTCGGAGTCGGTCTACTTCCCGGGCGCGGGGATGGCGGAGGGCCTGCTCGCCCGCGACGACGCGCAGTTCGTCGACGCGCTGCCGCTCGTGCTGCGCGACTTCCCGTTCGAGGCGTCGCCGGGGGAAGGCATCGTGATGTGGCTCGTCCCGAGCCAGAAGGACACGCACCGCGTCCCGTTCGAGCCCGTTGCCTGCGAGGTCGTCCACATCGGCGAAGAGGTCTGCGAGCTGCCACTCGGCCAGCTCGAGGCGCACCACCTGCGAGTCACGGCCGAAGGGGGCGGGCTGGTGGGGGACTACTGGTTCGCGGCGGATGGCGGCGCGCCGCTGCTGCACGCGCTCGTGCGCTACGAGGGTCCGGACGGTCAGAGCTACCGGCTCTCCTCCCTCGGCCGGCGCGCCTACTGGGAGCGCTGAGCGCGCGCGGTCGAGACCGCGCGTCGCGACACCAGCGCTACTCGAATCGGCGTGGGTGGCGGAAGTACACCTCGAGCATCAGCGCGCAGAGCGCGGTGGAGTAGACACGCCCCCCGACAGAGCCCCAGGCGCTCGCGGGATCCCACGAGCCGCCGGCCGCGCCGTCCTTCCGCTGAGCGGGGAGGACGGCCCGCTTCATCTCACCGTTCCACGCCTCCCAGGCCTTCCCGCCGACCTGGAACATCGCGTAGGTGCCGTGGTACCAGTAGTAGAGGTCGATCGTGCCGTCGGTCTCGTCCCACTCGGGGAGGCGCTTCAGGAGCAGATCGGCCTGTCGCTCCCACAGCTGCACGGTGAGCTTGTCGGGCTCGCTTCCCGCGAAGGTGAAGTGCCGTCCGAGGAGCGCGGCGGCGGTCAAGGCCTCGGACTTCTCCACGGGGAACGACTCCATCGCTCCCATCATGCGCGCCGAGCGGCCGCCGACGGTGCGGTACCCGCTGCGACCGTTCGCGGGGTCGGTCACCTTGTCGTACCAGTTGTTCAGGTTCTCGAATCGTCGCTGCTCGATCTCGAAGCCGACGTCCTGCGCGGCGACGAGCGCCATCCCCATCCACGTGCTGATGGACGTGTCGTTGTCGCCGTTCGGCGGGACCTGGTAACGCCAGGCGGCATACGGGTCCTGCGCCTTCAGGCAGAACTGGACCGCGAGCTCGAGGGAGGCGCGCGCCTCCGCGGTTGCATCGAAGGCGTACGCCTCCGCCAGGACGATCGTCGCGACCGCGTGATCGTAGATGTACGGCTCGAGGGGGCCGGCGCCGATGCGACCGGACTTCTGGTGCTGCTGCGCGCGCAGCCAGGCGAGGCCCCTGACGACGTTCGCGCTGTACTTGCCTTCGATCGGCGTGTGGCCGTCGCCGAGCAGCGCGAGCAGCGCGAGCGCGGACGTCCCGACGGGGTGCGTCGTGTCGTCGCGCTGCCACGAGCCATTCGGGTTCTGGTTGTCGACGAGCCAGGCGATGGCGAGCTGGAGGGCTTCTTCGGTGCCCCTACCGCCCGTGCGGTTGAGGCGCATGCGGGCCTCTGCGCGGCCCGCGAAGGCTGCGGGTAGAGGCTGAGGCCCCGGGACGATTTCGGGCGCCGCTTCGCGCACCCGGTACGGAGCGGTGAGGATGAGGACGGCCATCGCCGTCGAGCGCACGGCGCCCTGCTCGGGTGCCCAGCCGTAGCTCTCCCACGAGCCGTCCGCGGCTCCGCCGTCGAGCTGGTGGTCGAGCAGCAGTACGCGCACGTCGGCGTGATAGCTGGCCGCGGCCTCACGGAGCTCCGCGAGCGCCTCCTTCGCGTCGGCCGAGCGCGGCTTCGCGTAGCGCGCGGGCTGTGAGGCGAGCTGCAGACCTGTGACGCAGGCGTACCAGTACTCGAGGTCCTCCTGCTCCCAGTCCGGCGCAGCCTTCTTGCGCGTGAGCCGCCTCGCCTGCCGCAGCAGGTAGCGACCTTCGTCGACCCTCTGGCCGAGCAGGAGCCTGGGGACGAGGAGGACCGCGGCGCCGTGCTCCTCCGCGCCGGAGTTCGTCTCGAGCGTGGCGGCGCCGGTCTCGCCGACCTGGTCCTCGATCCACTGACCCGCGCGCTTCAGGAGCGTTCCATCGACCTCGACGCCGACGCGCTTCGCTTCGGTCAATCCGGCCACGGCCCAGACCGTCGCCATGGCGTCGGTCTGCGGACGGTCGTAGGCGGGCCATCCGCCTTCGGCCGTGGCTTCGCCGGCGAGGCCGTCGGCGAGGCGCTTCAGCGCCGCCGCGGGGACGGCGCCCGGCTCGACCCGCGCGAGCTCGCTCAGCGCGTAGAGCGCGATGCCCTTCGGTCGCGAGGCCGCTTCGTCCGGCGCGTTGGCGGCGAGCCACGTCGCCGCGCTCTCGACGGCCTTGGCGTGCGCGCCGCGCCGGGTCGTGTTGCCGTCGGCCAGCAGCGCGAGCAGCGCCATCCCGCTCGCGGGCAGCGACGCCGCGCCCGCGCCGCCGTCCGCAGCCCACCCGCCGCCGGATCCCTGCGTGCGGGCGAGCCAGTCCGTCGCGCGCGTCACGGCGCCGAGCCCGTCGGCGCCGATCTGCTCCTGCTTCGTCGCGTCATCCGCGAAGCGCGGCGGCGCGTCCTGCAGCGTGAGGGCGAGCGGCAGCGCGAGCGAGCCGAGGGCGAGGAGCACGTTCATGGGCGGGAGCGAGTAGCTGGCGAGGGAGCGAGCGATAGGGCTAGCCTAGCAGGGGGGCCGCGATCCACCCGTGCAGCGCAAGCCCGCGACCCGCAGCGCGCGCTTCGATGGGCCTCTCGCCCGGGAAGGTCCGAGGAGTCGCCGGGACGCCGAGGGCGTCAGGCCTCGGCTTCGAGCGCCGCGACCAGCGCCGCGTGCAGCTCCGCCGCCGGCGGAAACTCGCTCGGGTCGACCTCGCGGACCGTCGCCACGAACTCGTCCAGGCCGCGCTGGCCGGACCGCAGGTAGGCCAGCAGGCGCACCCCGAGCTGGAGGCGGTCGCAGAGCTTCGCGAGGCGGGCCTCGCGGGTCTCCTGGGCCTCGTACTCGCGCAGGCGGTCGAGGGCCAGGTCGTGCAGGGGGCGCAGGAGCTGCTCCGCCGCCGCGGCCTCGGCCTCGCGCTTGGCGCCCTCGGGGAGCAGCCGCGAGCCCGAGCGGGGCAGATCGCCCGTCAGGGCCTCCGGCGCGTCGTGCACGAGGCAGAGCGCCACGACCCGGTCGACGTCGAGGGCGGGCTCGACCCGTGCAGCGAGGGCCAGGGCGACCTGGGCGACCCCGACCGTGTGGCCGGCGATGGACTCCGGCACCGCGACCCCGTGCTGGAGCCAGCCCGTGCGCGGCAGGCGATCGA